>FAON01000008.1 GCA_001485605.1 Candidatus Kryptobacter tengchongensis | reverse complement strand
CATAAACACAATCCTAATCCCATTTCTTTCATATTCGTTTCAATCCCTCACAGGTACGATTCACACCCACGGTAAAACAAAACTTTAAATAAACCAATTCACACACTTAAATATAATAAATTTTACCCCAAAAGTCAAGTCCTTCTGTGTTAACTTTTACCCTTGATTTTTCCGCTGACCTCCCTGACAATGTGTCAAGATTTGCGTCAGAGCAAGGGAAAGTGATTGTAAATCAACAAGATATTCAAAATCACAAATGTTAACTTGTTAACGAGGTTCTCGGAAACCGTAATAACGAATGTTAAAATGAAATAAAAAAACTGGTTAAATCTATCCAAACTTTGTCTAAAATTTCGGGTTGATTAAATTTGATAAAAAACCTAAGGCGAATAATTTAAAATAAAAACGCATTATAAAATTGAACTTCAGATCACTTGAGGAACTTAACAAGAGAATCATAAACTGTCGCAAATGTCCCAGACTTGTAAAATGGCGTGAAAAAATTGCAAAGGAAAAAGTCGCAAGGTTTAAAAACTGGAACTATTGGGGAAAGCCTGTTCCTGGCTTTGGAGACCCACAGGGCAAACTTTTAATTATTGGGCTTGCACCAGCTGCACACGGCGGAAATAGAACCGGGAGAATGTTCACTGGAGATAGAAGTGGCGATTGGCTCTACCGAGCTCTCTTTAAATTTGGCTTTGCGAACCAACCAGAATCAATATCAAAAGATGATGGTTTAAAACTTAACAATTGCTACATAACCGCTATCGTCCGCTGCGCTCCACCCGAAAATAAGCCAGATATATGGGAAATTAAAAATTGCAACATATATCTCAGAAACGAATTTGACCTTCTAAAAGAGATAAATACAATTGTTACACTTGGAGGGCTTGCCTTTTCAACCACTATTAGAACCTTGCTCGGGGCTGGATTTGAGAGAATAAACGGAAATTTAAAATTTAAGCATGGCAATGAATTAACATTCATTAATCATAAAAATGGTAAAAAAATAAACTTAATTTGTTCCTACCATCCAAGCCAGCGAAATACTTTTACTGGAAAATTAACAGAAGAGATATTTGACAAAATTTTTATCCGAGCAAAGGAGCTAATTGAGAAATAAAAAAGCCCCGAGATATATCGGGGCTTGGGGAAATAATCTTATAATTTTTAAGATTCCTTCAGAGCATTTATTAATTCTTGGACCATTTTTTTCGCGTCGCCAAAAAGCATCAAGGTATTATCAGCTGCGAAAAGTGGGTTTGGTATCCCTGCAAAGCCTGGCGCTAAACTTCTCTTTATAACAACAACTGTTTTTGATTTATCAACATCAAGGATAGGCATTCCAGCAATTGGGCTATTTGAATCAGTTCGTGCAAGCGGATTTACAACATCATTTGCCCCAATTACAATTGAAACATCCGTTTGCTCAAATGTTGGGTTTATTTCGTCCATTTCTTTCAATTTCTCATATGGTATATTAGCCTCTGCAAGCAAAACATTCATATGCCCAGGCATTCTTCCTGCAACAGGGTGAATTGCAAATTCAACTTCAATTCCCTTGGATTCAAGGATTTTCATTAAATCACGAATTGCAAATTGCGCTTGCGAAACAGCCATACCGTAACCTGGAACTATGACAACGCGCCGTGCATTTTCAAGAAGCATTGCAACTTCCTCAGGTGATGCTGATTTCACCTTACCACCATAAACTTTATCTTCATCTGCTTCTGCAACTATTTCTCCAAACCCACCAAACAAAACATTAGTGAAAGACCTGTTCATCGCTTTGCACATGATATTCGTAAGTATAATTCCAGATGCACCAACAAGCGAACCGGAGATGATCAAAACATTATTATTTAAAACGAAACCAGTTGCACACGCTGCAAGTCCCGAGTATGAGTTCAGAAGAGAAATGACAACAGGCATATCTGCACCGCCAATCGGGATGGTAAGAAGCACACCAAGAACAGACGCCGTTGCTGTCAAAAACCAGTAATAACTTATATCTTTTTTAATCCCAAAATAAACACCAAGTATAATTGAAGCAAGCGCAAATAAAATTTTGACAATTTGCTCACCTTTATATCTGATCGGTCTTTCCTCTATTAGACCTTCAAGTTTTGCGAATGCGACCAAGCTTCCCCAAAATGTCACCGCCCCAATTATTCCAGAGGCTACAGTTGCTACAGTTTCCTGTACTCCCATAATTTTGTTTAGCGCCATTGCTTCTATAAATGCAAGTGCAGCAACCAACGCTGAGGCACCGCCACCAAAACCATTAAATAAAGCAACCATCTGAGGCATAGCTGTCATACGAACTTTAAGCGCAAAAACCACTCCAATAACACCACCGATTACGAAACCGAGAATGATAAGTTCATAACTTATAATTGATTTATCCATCAAGGTTACAACAATTGCTATCAACATTCCAAGTGCTCCAAGAAGATTGCCTCTAATCGCAGTTCTGGGATGTGATAAACCCTTGAAGGCAAAGATAAATAGCAAAGCTGAAATTAAATAAGCAATGTTTACAAGTGCTTGTGGCATAGCAGGTTCGCTTTTGTTTTAATTATTTCTTTTCTTTTTGATCTGACTTTGGTTTTTTAAACATTTCAAGCATTCTATGTGTGATAAGAAAACCACCAACAACATTTATAGTCGCAAATGTAACAGCGATTACACCAAGGATAGATGCAAGCGTTGTATATTTTGCTCCAGCAGCTATAATTGAACCTATAATCGTAATTCCCGAAATTGCATTTGAACCAGACATCAATGGCGTGTGAAGAATTGGTGGAACTTTAGTTATAACTTCAAATCCAACGATCATCGCCAAGACAAAAATTGTTAATACTGCGATAAATGGATCCATGTTCGCTTTTTCTTTTTGTTTTTAAAAACTAATCAAAAATTGAATTTGTAAGTTTTCCATCTTTTGTAAGCAATGTGCTTGATAAAATGTCATCGTTAAGATTAATGTTTATTTCACCGTTCTTGATGAAAAGCATGCAGAAATTTGTAATATTCTTTGAATACATTTGGCTTGCGTGATATGGAACGGTAGCGGGAACATTTACTGGACCAATTATTGTAACACCATATTTTTCAATTATCTCACCTGGCTTTGTTAATTCACAATTTCCACCTCTTTCAGCAGCAAGATCAACAATAACTGAACCTGGTTTCATTCCTTTCACCATTTCCTCGGTTATTAAAACGGGTGCTCTTTTCCCGGGAACTGCTGCCGTTGAGATAACGACATCACTTTCTGCGATTATCTTGGTTAACATTTCTCTTTGTTTTTTGTAAAACTCCTCACCCATATCCTTTGCGTAACCTCTCTTGTCTTCTGCTTCTTGAGACTCAAGCCCAAGTTCGACAAACTTTGCACCCAAGCTTTCAACTTCTTGCTTTGTTGCAGGTCTTATATCATAAGCCTTGACAACAGCTCCCAGCCTTCTTGCTGTTGCAATAGCCTGGAGTCCAGCAACGCCAGCACCTATAACAAAAACATTTGCAGGCAAAATCGTCCCAGCTGCCGTGGTAAGCATAGGGAACATCTTCGGCAAGTAACTTGCTGCAAGCAAAACTGCTTTGTATCCTGATATCGTTGCCATTGAAGACAAAACATCCATACTTTGAGCTCTTGATGTTCTCGGTAAAAGTTCAAGCGCAAAAGAGATAACTCCTCTCTTTGCAACCTCTTCAATCAAATCTTTTACAAAAAACGGCTCCATAAATCCAACTAAAATCTGTCCCTCTCTTACTAATTGAATATCTTTTCTGCTTTCCTCTGGATTTGCTCCCAGGGTTCTAACCTGAAGTATAACATCGGCGTTTGCAAAAACCTCCTCCCGACTCTTAACTATTTGTGCTCCTTTTTCAAGATATTCTCCGTCTAAATAGCCTGCTTTTTCACCTGCTCCTGATTGAATTATAACCTCAGCCCCCGCTTTTTTAAACTGCTGGACATTAGCTGGGACAAGTGCTACTCTTGTTTCACCTGGATAGGTTTCTTTTGGGACGCCAACTTTAATCATAGGTTCTCATTTTATTTATTTTAAATTTTGCACTCAAAATTAGCAAAAAAAGATTGTTTTTCAAAATTCAGACCACTATAAGCTCTTTCTCATCGGAAAAACAATTAGAATTAATGCGACGATCGGAAAAACCAAAAGTCCGATAAATGGATTTTCAGATATATGTGGTAAATTGATATTCAAAAGATACAAACCCGCAAGCAAAACCCCGGTTATTGATTCCCCAGCTACAAGTCCCGACGCAAGCAATATCCCACGATTTTCAATTTGAACCATTTCAGATTCGGAATATGCCTTTTTCTTTACAATTAAATCTGCAACATATTTTATCAAACCACCCACAAATATAGCTGATGTTGTCTCAAAAGGAAGATACATCCCAACAGCAATTAAAGTTGGGGATGGTGTTTTAAGAAGAATTAAGGCAAAAGCGAGAACACCTCCAAAAATTATCAAAGGCCATGCGATTTCACCGCTTACAATTCCTTTTGACATTACGCTCATCAACCCTGCCTGCGGTGCTGGAAGATATTTGCCACCGATTCCGCCTTCTGTCCCTCTGTGAAGAATTGACATAGGGAAAACAAGCACAAGGGATGTGAATAAAACTCCAATTATTTCGGCAATTTGCATTTTTCTCGGGGTCCCGCCGAGAATTTGACCAACTTTTAGATCCTGAAGCATATCCCCTGCAATTCCAAGCGCAGTGCATACAACAGCTGCAACGCCAAGCACAACCTCAACCCCCGCAGTTCCTTTTACACCAAGAGCAACCATCAAAACCGCCGCTATCACAAGAGATGAAAGCGTAAGCCCCGAGATTGGATTATTTGACCCTCCCATAACTCCAACCAGATAACCAGCAACCGCAGAAAATAAAAACCCAGTCAATGTCATAACAATACTGGCGACAACAGCACTTAACAAATTCTTTGTGAAATAGTAATAAATCAAGGTAATTGGAACAATAAACAAAACCACAGCTCCAATCACAACTAAAATCGGCAAATCATCCTCAAGTCTTGAATATGTGCCTTTGCCCATCCTGAGATGAGTTGTATCTTTTATCCCTTTCGCTATACCCTGAAAAAGTTGATTTCTCATCCCCCAAAGTGTGTGAAATGCTCCAACTATCATAGCCCCAACTGCAATTGGTCTTACTTGGTAATACCAAACGGAATGTGTTAAGTTTTCCCAATCCATCCCGCTTTTAAATAAATCACTAATCCCGGTGTTAAAAAATATAGCAAGCGGAATAAACAGCCACCACCCTAATACGCCACCTGAAAAGGCAACAGCTGATAACCTTGGTCCAATTATATATCCAACTCCAATTAAAGCAGGTGAAGCAACCGGCGTTGAAAGAAAAATTCCGCCTGTGTATGTTTTAGAATTTATAAACGAATCTGAACCGTTGAAAAGCTTAATTTTATACTTTCCAAATTCAACAAATCCACTTATTGTTTCCTCAAATAATTTTATCCCACGATTATTTTTGAAAAGTTCAATTAAAGCTGATACACCCATCATGCTGAAAACATATTTTGCTCCTGTTTCACCTCTTTGACCTGCTTTAACCATCTCTGCACATGCAACACTTTCAGGATAAGGAAGTTCTGGGTCATTAACAAGTGGTTTTCTCAAAATAATGATAAATAAAACACCAAGCACTCCGCCCACGAGCATTATAAGGGTGCTTTCCAAATAGTTAAAATCGCTCCACACACCAGATATCACAAAAGCAGGTATAGTGAAAATTGCTCCTGCTGCAAGTGCTTCACCGACAGATGCGGTTGTCCTTGCAATATTTTCTTCAAGTATTGAACCTCGTAAAATCCTCATCACAGCCATTGCGACAACCGCAGCTGGGAAAGTTGCTGAAATTGTCATTCCCGCTTTTAAACCAATGTATGTGTTTGCAGCCCCAAGCACCACAGCCATTATAACACCACTTAAAATTGCCCTGAAGGTCATCTCCGTTAACTTCACCTCAGCTGGAACATATGGCTTAACCTCTCCCTTTTTCTGCATTCCTCAACCCTATTTTTGTTTCACATTGATTGAAAAGATATGAAGCAGTTACAACTGTAAAAACAGCAAGCAAAAAACCAGCTATCAAATCAATAACATAATGATAGCGAAGATAAACAGTTGAAAAAATCAACATAATCCCCGTTGGAATTAAAAAATACTTCGTTCTTGAATTTAGGACAACAGACAAATACATGACAACAAGAGTAAGCTGTGTATGCCCACTTGGAAAAGCATCTCTTTGCGCATAATCAACAGGGTTTGGAACTCCCGGGGGAATTGACTCACCTGTGTTAATTATCCAACGAAGTGGCTCAGTAAGAAAAAGCCCAGGAAGTTCCTCATCAAGCTTGGCGAAATCATGAAGCGTAAACCTTGGACCAATTGCCGGAACGAGAAGATAACCAATGTATGAAAGGTAAAATCCATATACAACGGTTGCCATAATATAACGATATTTCTCAATCTCCCCCCTGCGATAAAAATCATAAGCAAGGATTATCGGAAGAAAGTAAAAAGTTGAATAAGCAATTTGTAAAACTTCTGTTAAAATCGGATTTGAGATTTTACTCAAAACATAAGTTGGATGTGCTCCAAAAATTATATAATCAATTTTTATCAAAATCCAGTCGTAATCCGGCAAATTTAGAAAGTGAATGAAAAAATAAATTTCTTTGAATGTCAAAAGAATAAATGGAACAAGATACCATTCTCTAATGAAACGCTTTGCTGAGAAAATTTCGGGATTTCCAAAGCTTCCCCATTTAACAGCCACATAAATTATGAAAAATATAATTAAAAGGTTAAGGACAACTATCAACCACCACAATTTTATCTGATGAGAAAAAATTAACGCGAGAAAAATCAAAAAGAAATAAAAAACTATATTCACAATGTCCCCGAAGTGAAGATTACGCAAGTTGATAAGGTAATTCATCCAACATCACTTTTATTTTTATCACTGTAAATTTCATAAAGTGCGTTTGAAATCTCAATTAACTCTTCAACAGTTAGTTGCTCGGGTCTTTTAGTCAAGTCAAAATTAATCTTTGAAAGAATTTCATCATCAAAAAGCTCACGCAAAGTATTTCTCAAAATTTTCCTTCTCTTGTTGAAAACATGTTTAACTATCTTTTTAAAGAACGCATGGTCAAGGATTCTCTCAGACAATTCACCTTTTTCAAAATCAAGCCATATTACTGCGGACGAAACTTTCGGCTTGGGATAGAAAACATTTCGCGATACCCTGAATAAAATCTCCGGCTTTGAATACGCCTGACACATCACCGAAAGTATGCCATAGTCTTTCACACCAGGTCTTGAAATAATCCTTAAAGCAACCTCAAGCTGAACCATTATCGTCAAATCCTTTATCAAGTTCCTGTTCTCTATCGCTTTAAATATGATTGAGCTTGTGATACTATAAGGAATATTCCCAATCAGACGTATCTTCCCAAACCTTTCAAACATTTTCAAATCAAGCTTCAGAAAATCTTGATGAAGTATTTCAATTTTATCATTACGAATTAACTCCTCATCACCAAATCTTACTTTTAAAAAATCAACCGCCCTTTTATCAATTTCAACGGCGAAAACCTTTTTAACTTTTCCAACGAATTGTTCTGTCAAAAATCCCTCACCAGCTCCAATTTCAACTATTATATCATCAGGTTGAGGATTAATTGCCTCAGCTATTTTCCTTGCTATGTTTTTATCGCTCAAGAAGTGCTGACCAAGATACTTTACAGGCTTTAGCATATTTTACTTACCGAGCCTTTCTTCAATCTTTTTTATTTCCCGTTCATACTTCTCTTTTTCAGAGGGACGTTGTTCAATTAACTTTCTATAAACTTTTATCGCTTCTTCATATGCCCCCTGCTTTGTGAGTATTTCAGCAAGTGCAGGCGTAACAATTGACATATCCTCATATGTCAAATCTTCCTCGCTAAAATTAATGCTTGGTTCCTTAACCGTTTCGCTTTTAACATTCTGCTTGCCCTTTCCCTCCTCAATTCGCTTTATTAACTCATCAAGATAAGATGCTTGGGTTTCTACTGTTTTTGCTTCCCGCATTTCCCGCTCATCTGTTCCAACTTCAGGCATTTCAAAAATCTCCTCAACGATATCGCTTCTTAACTTCTCATCAACAGCAAAAGATTCCTTCCCAAGTGATGCAATTTCTGGAATCTCAAATTCAGGAAGCCCTACTTCTCCATCTTCTCTTTTTTCTATCGCTTCTGATTTTTCTAATTTTTTGAATGTTTCCTCTCTCCTTTGTTTCAGGGAAATTTTTGAGATCAAATCAACAACAAATTTTGAATCCGGCAAAATTTCAACAACACGATTTAACTCAGCAAGGGCTTTAGAATATGCCTTTATTTCCATATAACATCTCGCCATTAAGAGATGCGCAGTTGAATAATCTGGATATTTTTGAATGGCTCTATTGCATAAACTTATCGCTCTTTCAATGTCCCCGGATTCAAGATAAATCAAGGCAAGACGAACAATTAGTGGTGAATCAGGGTTTTTCTCAATAAACTTCTCATATTTTTTTATCTCATCCCGAAGTTTCACGCTTGTTAACATATAGACCTTTTATCTTTTATTTTTCACTCCTTAATAACGCATGAGCCAAAGGTAAACGAGTAAAGGGAAATTTTATCAGAACTCATGTAAAGTTTCAAGGTATAAACTCCATACTTTTCACCAGAGATGAGATTATACATTCTGCCTTTATCAACCCGCACGACGCTTTTACCCTCGTTGTCATAAAAAACATCTCTACCTTTCATATTTTTTGGCACTGGCTTATCGTCAAGCGTTAAAATGATATCGCATGGGTTTCCATCGGGGTTTAAAACAGCATTTACTTCCGTCCCCCTAAATTTAAAAGCAACATAATCCGTGAGTTTTCTGCTATTCCTTGTATGAACCAGCTTCTCCGCTTCAACTTTGAACCAACCGTTAAGTGTTAATTGAGCCTCTTTGTAATTTTCTTGGTCTTTATAATATTCTTCTTCATCTGGCTTTATTCGTTGGGTAAAATATCCACGCATATAACCTGAATACATCTCTGGCGTTCTTGGATAGCAAACAGCCCCTGGTTTATCCTCATCTCTAAAATACTCAATTATTTCTGGAAATTTCATCTCTGGATTTACTTGTCTCAACAATTCCTGAATTTTTGCCTCCGTTCTCCCATAAGCTCCCTCACCGACATGGTCGTATCGTATCACCCCATCCTTATCAACCAGAAATTTTCTCGGCCAAAACTGATTTTTAAACGCGCGCCATATTTCATATTTGCTATCAACCACAACGGGATATTCAATGCCGAGCTCTTTAACAGCGTTTTCAACATTTTTAAATTCAGCCGAAAAATCAAACTCCGGTGTGTGCACCCCAATTATGACAAGACCTTTATGAGAATATCTTCTATGCCATTCTTTCAAGTAAGGCAAAGTTCGCAAACAATTAACACAGGTATATTCAAAGAAATCTATTAAAACAACTTTGCCTTTAAGCTCACCAAGCTTCAATGGTTTTGAATTTATCCAACCTATTCCGCCTTCAATTTCCGGCGCTTTCCTGCCCGTCCAGTTGAAAAATGTAAATTGTAAAAACATTATGAGGAGAAGAATTTCTTTCACTTTTCGCTCAAGACTTTTGAATAAGATAAAAAGTTTTGTGAAAATTGTCAAAGTTATACGGGTCAAATCTTGATAATTTTCAAATTTTGTTTTAAAATTTAACAAAAACAAAACAAAGGTTCGCTTTTAAAGTGCCGGATAAAATTTTGATCGCAGAAGATGAACCTGCAAGCCGATTTATATTTGCCACAATCCTTAAAGATGGTGGTTACGATGTGATAACCTGTGAAAATGGGTATGAGTGCGTTGAGATCGCAAAAAATGAAAAACCAGATGCCATAATCCTTGACATTCAAATGCCTGTTATGGATGGTTTTGATGTATTAGAAACTTTAAAAGCAACACCTGAAATAAATGAAATCCCTGTTATAGTCATCTCGGCAAACTCAGACCCACAAAATATCAAAAAAGCTTTTGATCTTGGGGCAACAGAATTTATAGCAAAACCAGTAAACATTGAAGAACTTTTGATAAGGGTCTCAACTGCTTTGAAGATCAAAAAAACAAACGATGAACTCAAAAAACTTCGCTCCGAATTTACATACCTTTTAATCCAGGATCTGAAGAACACCATTTCCGTCATTAAAGGAAGTTTTGAACTCGCACTTAAAAACAAAATCAACGAGCTTTCTGAAGATCAAAAACTTATTCTTGAAATCGCCGAAACCGCTATCAACAGGCATATAAAACTTTTAAATGAATACCTTGAACTCTCACGACTTGAACTTAACATTGATAAAATTTCAAAAGAACAAGTTAAACTTGATGAAATTATAACCAAAATCGTTAACAGATTTAAAACCGAAGCGAATTACAATATCTCCATTTCAATTCCAAATAATTTAAAACCCGAGGTATACGCAGATAAAAAGAAAATAGCCCGAGTCCTGGAATTAATCCTTGAAGCAATCTCAAACGCTGGCGGTAAAGATGTTGAAATCTCATTAACAGAGGACGATTCAAACTGTTTAATAAAAATAGTTGATAAAAACCAAAAGATTACCCTTGAGGAGGCAACTTATATATTTGACAAATATAAACAAGCCCTGTTTCAAAAATTACCAAAATATAACGACCTCGGGCTTACAATAAGCAGAATAATAGTTGAAGCACATGGTGGAAAAATCTGGGCTGAACCAATTGAGGAATCAGGCACTGCGTTTTTCATCCATCTCCCAAAAACTTAAAACTTGATAACATAAAACCTGAAGTTAGGAGAAATCCTTAAACTCGGCGATGGCAGATGATAATAATTCAACAAATGGAAAATCTGCCTCAACAACCAAACCTTCAATGGGATCTTTGTTAAATCATAATCAATTGATAAAAAAATTTCCCTTTTCCCATTCCCGCGCCAATCAATTTGTTTAACACTATAACCGACAGCAATATCAAAAAAATCAATAACCCAAAACTTGGAAAATTCCAAATTTAAAATTCTTGAAATATCAAAGCTTAACCAAAAATATAAACTCTCATAATCATCAACGATGAATCTGTGTGCTCCTGATTTGAATTTCTCGGACGGGAACATGCTCATTTTGAAATTAACAACTTTTAAAAATTCAAATTTACTTCTTGCATAAGGAAGAAAAGCGCCCACAACATTTGATACCCAATCACTTATGCTGAAACCCAGCGTTGGTCTGAATCCATCTTCAACTTCAACATAGGTTTGAAAGAGTAAAGACCCAATTCCACCCCATATCAAAGCAGAATTTTCACCAACGCCAGCCCAACGAAGCGACCTGCTCAACAAATCAGATAGCAAAAAAGAAAAATAAGCATGACCAAATTTATCCGCATTTAAAACATGATTGAAATCATCTCTAAAATGAAACGATGTTAACTCCCCTTTCCACCATGAATTATACTGCTGAAGATGTGCAACAGTTAAAACACCCACGCCCATCCCAAGAACAAAACCAAGGCGATACGGATTAACCCTTGAAGAATCCCTATCTTGGGGAAAAGAGATATTGAAGACAAAAACTAAAATGAGAGCAGAAATTAAAAATTTCACGAAGATTGCGTTTGGAGTATTTTTAAGTTTTCTTTTTTAAATTTAATCAATCCGCATCAATAAAACTAAAAAGGACGGGCTTAAGCCCGTCCCTTCCTTTACTTCACAAGAACCATCTTCCTTACATCAACGAAACCACCAGCCCTTAAAATATAGAAATATATTCCACTTGACAAATCCCTTCCATCAACCTTGACCTTATGATACCCAGCTGGCAATTCACCAACAAACAAATCCTTTATCTTTTGACCATCAGAGTTGTAAAGTTCCAATTTTACACTTGATGCTACGGGTAACTCAAACTTTATCGTCGTATACGGATTAAATGGATTTGGATAGTTCTGATACAATACATATCTTTTCGGCGACTCAACTAAAACCTGCACCACCCCGATATCTTTTCTTTCGTCTCTGGCAACAGCTTCAATCTTATAATAATACCTACCCGATTCAGTCAATTCCTTATCAACAAATTCATAATCACCGCCGAATGCACCATTACCTTTTGCTCTTAAAGATGCCTCGCTCTGATACGAACCAACAAGAATATAATTCTCATCACCCCTGCCACGATAAATGTTGAACCCAAGGAAATCCTCCCTCTCAACCTGCGTCTTTATCCTCAACTTAACAACATTACCCACAACCTCAGCTGAAACATTGACAACCTGAACAGGCAAAGATACATCGTTATCATTCTTGATCGGATAATTATCACTGGATTTTTCTGCAACTGAATTTACGACGACATCTTCAGGCGCATTAATCTTCAAAGCAACCCAGTGAGATGGATCCGCTGAAGATGATACATCAATCGCAAGTAATATCCTCAATGGCACCCCCGCATTTACCATCCGCTCTGTGGAGAAACTAAGCGTCGCTACATCAGATGAAAAACTCGCAGACCCAAGATATGTATCATTAGCATCAACCTGGTTATTCTCATTATTATCAACATACGCCTTTAGAGTTACCTCACCATCACCAGCAAGAGTTCTACCTGAAACATTCACAAACTTTTGCACACTTAAACCAGCCATATTAGCCCAACCAGTGCTAACAGCAAAATTAACACCAAGCATTGGGACATTTTGAGCACCCGGAGATATTGAAACTCCGCCACCATCAAACACCTTTGACGCACTCACCACAGGTCTTGGAACTACTTCATCCGCCCCTTTATATGGCGCCGTTGAATGTCTATCCTCCCCATCTATATCCTTCGTTATCCCCGAAATCGGAACCCCAAGCAAATCCTTATCATAAAAAGATAAACCCCAAAGATGTAAATCCGTTGAAGATTTAAATGTCACAGCCTTTGATACTGAATTCGCATCTTTACCCGTTACATTGCTCATCCCCTGTAAAGCACTCTGCCAGTCACTTAAAGTCTTTCTGTTTGTTCCATTTGCCCCCTCTGTTTCACTGGTTCTTCCAACATATCCATTATTCGCATCAGAAAAATAGAACAAATTATAGTCAGTTGTTAAAGTTGCTCTATTAGTAAATTCCCAATAAAAACACTGACTTTCAGCGCCAATCTCATTCGTAATGAAAACATTATTTCTAACATCTGCTATTCTTGTGCCAGATGTTCCGCTGTATCTTAGACGAAAAGCACTTATTATATAATCAATATGAGGGGTTCCTCCAGGATTAGTTACATCATTAACAACAACGGTATTATTATAAACATTTGCGGTAATACCCGCCGTTGCTGCATAACCAACACTTATACCAATGATTTGTCCCCTTGGGGATGAAGCTGTAAGTTCAAATCCTGTTATAAAATTGTTGTAAATTTCAAAATTACCAACCCCTGTGATAAAAATTCCAACTATTCCATACCATAAAGGATTTGTGGTGGAGCTATTTGCGGTTCTTAATTGTAAAATCTTGTTGCTGTATATCTTAATCCTTTTTCCTGGATCTCTACCTTCAGCAAATATACCATAACTAATTGATTCAGTTTCCGTTTGGTCTATATATATTTCATTTCCGTAACATTCACTATCTCCAAAATATTCTAAGTAAATACCATCTTGTTCAGCCGTAATTTTACAATTTCTCACGACAAAATTTTCAGCCATGCTTGTTGGGGTTCCTGCGCCCGTATAATATAGCTGTATTCCTCTAGCAGACCAACCAGTTGCAGTTATATCGCAGTTTTCAATTGTAACATTATCAGGAACACCATGCGGATATACTCCCGTGTATAGTTGAACTAAAATTGCATTTGCTTTATGCACTGTTGGATTTTGAGTTTGATATATAATCTTACAATTTCTGATAACCGAATTATCACAATCCCCAAGCATAACGATCGGATTTGTATTATCATGTGCCCCATCGCTTACTCTCGCTTGAATTGTAAGTCGTTTTTCTGAACCTCCCGGTGCAGTTCCTTCAATCACGATATTATGACTTGGCACATATGCATTCCAATTATCGCTACTTAGCCCTATAATCCAGCCACCTGAAGAAGAAGCATTGTCAGTTGATTTTGTAAATTTTATCGTAGTAGGTTGATCATAATAAGGTCTAAATGTTAAAGTATATCCATTGGTATTTACACCCAAGAATGAATTTTCAGATTCAGTTAAATCACTCGTGAAGTAAAAAGTACAATTACCCGCAATAGTTGATGAGTTAATAAAATCTACAGCAGATCTCAAAGATGAAAAATCTGGATTAGAACCATTCGGACCAGTTCCAGCAGAACCGATATAATAATTACCGCTTATTAAAGTAGCTTTATAATTTTGACCATTGTTGTTAATGAAATTGATTGTAAAGAAATCTGCATCACTTTCTTGTGGCGCATTCATTAGATTTATAGTTGTAAATGCATAGTATTCCACGATAACAGTTCCACTTCCCGAATAAGAATAAACTTGTGCCCGCCAAGTATTGCCCCCTGTATTCGTACTGGCCTCAACTGTATTACTTGTTGCCCAATTATCAGTTGTATATCTAACCCAAACTTTCTCCTGTGAACTCTTTGAACCGCTGAGGGTCACATCAACAAATAAATTCCCACCTGAAAAGAAATGTGAAATTGCTGTAATTGTAACAGGTTCTTGAGTCCCATTGTCAAAAATTGCAAAATCAGCATTACCATCACTTCTTATCTTTGACTTAATCACATAATAATGCTCATTCTGAGCTGCGAAATAAAAAGCACCAGCATCCCCCATATTTGCATGATAGTAAGCTGTCCATTTATCTCCATAACTACCACCACCTGGATACTGAACATCACCACCTGAACCAACATACCAGAAACCCTGACCAGGATCCGGGCTACTTGTTTCACCAAATTTAAAATATTCATTTGCATCGGCTGTTGCTTGAAATTGCCATTTGTAAGAGCCCCCAAGACTTGTCTGCCCCTGGGTGCCAGTTGTCCAGCTCCAATTACTCCCCGCATCATTACTACCAAAGATATAATCCGGGCTTGTCTGCCCAAAAGAAATATAGCTGGCTATAAAACCAAACACCAGAAATAAAATAACATTCCTCATGGGTACCTCCATAATTATTTTTGTTAATTAAATTTTTTTACTTTCTACCCCGTTCCTTCCCACATATTTAGAGAAGGAAACGGGGTAGGGGTTCAAAACTAAATTAAAATCTTAACACCCTCTTTACTTGTTAAAATTCAAATCAATCAAAAAATTGCCAGAATTAGCTTCATTTCACAAGCACCATCTTCTTCACATCAACAAAATCACCAGCCCTTAATCTGTAATAATAAGTCCCGCTTGGCATATCCTTGAAATCAACAACGACGCTATAACTTCCTACCTCAAGCTTACCCCTCACTAATTCAAAAACCCTTTCCCCCTTCAAATTAAATATCTCAAGACTGACATCCGCTTCCTTCGCTATATCAAACTCAATTGTAGTAACAGGGTTAAACGGATTTGGATAGTTCTGATATAGCTTAAACGATTTCGGCAACTCTTTAACATTCACCTCAATAACCTTCTCAAAAACTCTCTCTCCAGATAAATTCACACCACTAACCCTGTAATAATATCTCTTCCCGAAATCAACATTTCTATCCTCCCACTCATAAACAGCTCCAAAAGCTAGGTTACCTTTTGCCCTTAAATTCATATCATTCAAATAAGAACCAACAAGTTTCATCTCACCAAATTCTTCCCCACGATAAACATTAAAGCCCAAAAAGCCATCCAGCTCAGTTGATGTCTCAATCACAAGCCTTACACTCCTGCCCCACACCCTCGCAACTAACGACTTTAACACAACTGGCAATGGGGCATCACCAGTCCCTGAAATCACGAAATCTGAAAACGATGTAACACCTGAAACAGTTATCCTGTTATTGCTTATATCTCTTTCCGTAACGCTTAACTCTACCCATTGCGTCCCATCCCACCTGAAAACACGAAGTGAATTCTCATCCGTTATACCCTGTCGTGCAAGATCTTCATCAGAATAAGAAAATGTAACATCAGCCTGAAAACTTGAAATACCCGACTGCTGTATTCTAAACCATCTCCTCAAAACCTTGTTATTACCAAGTGGTCCCCCTGGCGGTTGAGAAGCACTATCTATCGCAGATACAGTTACATCCCCAGAACCATCCAAACTTGTGAAATTAATCCCCACAGGCAGATAATCCGAACCCTGTCCCGTCTCCCATCTCTTTGAACCCGTTGAAGAAACAGGATAAACAAGGTTACCCTCCACAAATTTACCTGACCCAGCACCTTGAATTAATCCCGAGTAAACTTTGAGCGAATAATTACCCGTTGTAATTTTACCATTATTAAATTTTAAACTGTAACATTCAGCATTCTGATCAAGTGTTAACCCATGCCAAACAACAACATCTGTATTAAAGTTCGGGACCGCTCCAGTATTCCATAAACTGGTATTTGACCAGTTGCCCGAAGATGTGGTTTTATTTATCAAACCTTCAAACTTTAAAATAAATGCATCCTCATAGCCTGCGAATCCAGCATAATAAGCACCTCCTCCGGGATTCCAAGTCGGGAAGTAATTTCCCGCATAGCCAGTTAAAAAAATATTCCCATTAGGATCTGTAGCTATTGAACACCCAATCTCCTTCTGTTGACCTGAATAATAAGTAGCCCAGTGCCTCACTCCTAAATTGTTAAATTTTAAAATGAACACATCCACACCCTCATAGCCATCAAAATAAGCACCGCCTCCGGGATTGTAATTCGGGAAAACCCATGACTGGGTCCAACCGGTTACAAATAAATTACCGTTCTCATCCGTTGCAGCAGAATAAGCAAAATCCGTAAAATTACCGCCATAATAAGTAGCCCATAATAATACACCCGAATTGTCAAACTTTGCAATAAAAGCGTCTTTATCTTCATTTTTGCTTCCCTGATAATAAGCATCGCCACCGGGATTTAATACAGGAAAATTGGTTGATTGAGTTACACCGACTATAAAAACATTTCCATAAATATCCGTGGTGACAGAATAACCATAATCATTTGAGTCTCCACCACAATAAGTAGCCCACAAACGTACACCTGAATTGCTAAATTTTAAAATAAAAGCATCATATCCTCCAGCACCAGCTTCTTGAAAATACGCACCCCCACCTGGATTATCCACCGGAAAATTGCTTGAGTTAGTAGTCCCGGTTACAAATATATTTCCATTATTATCCACTGCAATATAAGGGTCATGAGGATCATAGAGCTCTCCCGGGGAAATTTCATAATTAGTTCCACCATAAAGAGTAGCCCATAATCTTTGCCCCGAGTTATTGAATTTCAAGATAAATATATCCCATGCACCACCAGTTTCCTGATAATAAGCCCCTCCACCCGGATTATATTTCGGGAAAGTAATTACTGACTCAGTACGCCCTGTTATAAACACATTTCCGTTTGCATCTATCGCAATAGATGTCCCTTCATCTGCAGCAACCCCTCCATAATAAGTAGCCCATTGTCTTACTCCAGAACTATTAAATTTTAAAATGAATGCATCAGCATTAGTTGATTTGGTTCCCTGAAAATATGCATCGCCACCTGGATTATAAACCGGAAAGTCACTTGATAATGTTCTCCCTGTCACGAAGACATTTCCATTGCCATCCACCTTGATAGAACGACCTTCTTCATAGTCGCTCCCCCCATAATAAGTAGCCCACTGTCTAACGCCTGAGTTATTAAACTTTAATATGAAAACATCTCTATTTCCACCAAAACTTTCCTGATAATAAGCGCCTTCCCCAGGGTCCTGTAACGGGAAATTAGTTGAGGATTCTGTATAACCAGTTAAAAACACATTTCCATTGCCATCTGTCGTGATTGAGAAACCCCGATCATAGAGAGAACCACCATAATAAGTTGCCCACAATCTTGAAAGTGGTGGATCAATTGTCAATTTACCTTTTATATCTGCATTCACATCATAACTTAAGAGCTTACCATCAGATTTATACGCAATATCCACTATACCAACTTCATCATAAGCTTTCACCTCCCCATCTTCTATTATTCCAGCAGGGGTTGAAAATTTAACTTTTTTCCCGTCTTCACACAATACAACATCAGCCCATTTAACTTCTAATTTAATCTTTGAAACATCAGCATATGGTTCAACCTCAAACTCATGATGAAGCATCCCTTCATCATCAAATTTCCATACCCAGTTGATCCCGGGATAAACATTTTTGATTCTGACAATCTTATAACTTGGAACGAACAAAACACCCTCTGGGCAGTGAGCAAGATAATAATTCGTGTAACCTGGCAAAGGCTCAATGTATTCAATTTCTTGAACACTTATATCCGCGTCTAAAAGATTTAAATCAATTCTTGCCCACTGGACTTTTCTTCCCTCTTCTTGATTCTGGTCTGAATGATTTCTAATTATATAACTTACCCCCTCAGGTCTGACATAAACATCAAAACCTCTGTGTCTGGCGAAGAATAATACATCCCCCGCCCTTTCAACTTTAAAATCCCCAATTTGTCCCATGTTGGGTTCAAATCCAGAAGAGTAACTTAAACTGGATGGAGTTTGCGAAAGGGCGATTGAGATACAAATTAAACAAAGGAATGCTACAAAGCTCCTCATGGCTAGCTCCTCCTTTGTTTAATTTTACAAAAAATAAATTGGTATTTCCCGCCTTTTTAGCACCCCCAAATAAACCCGAAGCCAAAGTACTGCAGAAACAGGAAACCCGCTTTTTCTGGTAAAAATATAATTAAAAATTTTAGAAAAGTCAAGGGGTAATGAAGCCGTTTAAAAAATTTTGTCAATTTTCATCTGGATAAGCGAAACAATTTTTCAAAGATAGGTTTATTTGATTTTGATTGACTCACCCCCTGATACTCTTTTTCCCCTTCAAAAGGAAGGCAAATTGTCCGATGAAATCATAACGATAAAAGCAAATGTCATCATGGGTAATCCCTACCCGTCAAAGAGGGAAATGATGTACAAGGCTTTGTGCAACTATAACTTTTATAATTTCAAAATTACCTTTTCAAATGCATCAATAGTTTTTTCTATGTCTTCATCCGTATGCGCTGATGATAAAAACATCGCTTCAAATTGTGATGGAGGTAGATAAATTCCATTTTCAAGCATTAAATTGAAAAACCTTGCAAATTTTCTCGTATCCGACCTCAAAGCTGAATCATAATCATAAACTTCGCCATCATTGAAAAACACAGTTAACATTGAGCCGATTTGATTAATTTGAACTTTAACGCCATTTTTATTGGCAATCTCTTTGAAACTTTCAGCAAGGGTTCTCGCTTTACTTTCAAGCCGTTTATAAAAAGTTTTTCTATTCTCATATAAAATTTTCAATGTAGTGTATCCAGCCGTCATCGCAATTGGGTTTCCAGACAAAGTTCCCGCTTGATATACAGGTCCAGAAGGAGCAACAAGTTCCATGATTTCCTTTCTTCCACCATAAGCTCCAACCGGGAAACCTCCACCTATAATTTTGCCAAGAGTTGTAAGGTCAGCCTTGACGCCAAAATATTCCTGAGCCCCGCCCGGTGCAAGCCGGAATCCAGTTATAACTTCATCAAAAACAAGAAGGATATTCTCCCTATCACAAATTTGGCGCAGTTTTTCCAGGAAGCCATCTTTTGGTGGAACAACACCCATATTCCCAGCAACTGGTTCAACAATTATACAGGCAATTTCATTCTTATTTTCTTCTATCAATTTTTCAACCGATTTAACATCATTATATCTTGCGTTTAATGTAAGCGACGCAATCTCATCAGGAACCCCAGGACTACTTGGTATCCCGAGCGTTGTTGCACCTGAGCCAGCCTTAACAAGAAAACTATCTGCATGTCCGTGATAGCAACCTTCAAATTTTATTATTTTCTTTCTTCCTGTATACGCCCTCGCAAGGCGAATTGCGCTCATCGTTGCCTCAGTCCCAGAATTAACCATTCTGACAAGCTCAACTGTTGGCATCATTTTATTTATCAATTCTGCCATCTTAACTTCAATTTCAGTTGGAGCACCATAACTTGTCCCGTTCTTCAAAATACCTTTAACTGCAGAAATAACCTCTGGATGTGAATGTCCAAGTATGAGCGGTCCCCAAGACATCACATAATCAATAAATTTATTTCCATCAACATCCCAAATTTTTGAACCGGATGCCTTTGAAATAAAAAGAGGGGTTGAATTTACAGATTTAAATGCTCTAACTGGTGAATTCACTCCTCCGGGGATTAAAGATTGTGCTTTTGTGTAAAGTGTTTTACTTTTAGTTTTTTTCATTCCAAACCAGCTTTTGTTTTTAAAATCAGCGTAAGAAATTCGGCAAATTTTTGAATTGCCTTTGATCTATGGCTTATCTTGTTTTTTAAATCTTCCGGCATCTCTGCATAAGTCAATTCATATCCATCTGGGACAAAAAGAGGATCATATCCGAAGCCTCCCATCCCTCTGGGTTCAAAGATGACTTTACCTTTCGTTTCTCCTTCAAAAATTTTCTCTTCATTTTTATTAACATAGGCGATCACACATTTAAATGTAGCGGTTCTCTTCTCAAGCGGAACGCCTTCAAGTTTTTTCAAAAGTTTCCTGTTATTCTCTTCATCCGTTGCCCTTAACCCTGCATATCTTGCCGAATATACCCCTGGCTCACCATTTAAAAAATCAACTTCAATACCACTGTCATCAGCAATTGAGGGAAGACCGGTAAATTTATGAATCTCTTTTGCCTTCTTAAGAGCATTTTCAATATATGTTTTTCCATCCTCTTCAATTTCTGGGACTCCTATGAAATCACCAGCACTTAAAATTTCTATCCGAGAATACAACTCATCATCAAGATAAATTTTTAAAATTTGCTTTATCTCCTCAACTTTGTGCTTGTTTTTCGTGGCAAGAACTAATTTCATTAACCTTTTTCGGGTTTGTTCTAACACGGGGGAAGAATTTGAAGTATAAATTTATTAAACTTCCAACAGAAGCAAGAAAATTAAGCGTGAAAAACACATAATTTCCAATCGCATAAATCGTCAGAGATAAACTACCAATGAAATAAATCAAAAGGAAATAAAGATTCATGTTCGTATAACCGCGCTTTATTGACTCATATGTTTGCGGTATCCAACACACCACAATTGCTATTAAACCAATAAGCCCAAGAGTTTCTTTCATCTTTGCCCCTTTTATAGTTTTAAATGTTTAAAAGTTCCTCAAGCGCCTGATTAACCTTTCTTACGCCAACCACTTCAATTTCGGTTTCAACTTTCAGACCACGCATATTATTTTTTGGAATGATAATTTTTTTGAAACCAAGTTTAGCAGATTCCTGAATCCTTTTCTCAATCTGAGTAACTGACCTAACTTCACCAGCAAGTCCAACCTCACCGACTACAACGGATTGCGAATCAACAGGTATATCTTTCAAACTTGAAACAATTGCCGTCACAACGCCAAGGTCAACCGCAGGTTCTTCAATTCTTAAACCACCGACAATTTTTATAAACACATCATGCCCCCCTAACCTTATCCCAACTTTTTTCTCAAGCACAGCAAGAAGAACAGAAAGGCGATGATAATCAAATCCAATTGATGTCCTCTGTGGCGTTCCATAACTTGCAGGAGAAACAAGAGCTTGAACTTCCACAAGAAGGGGTCTGGTCCCCTCTATACACGCCACAACTGAGGAACCAGAAGCTCCAAATGTTCTCTCTGAAAGAAATATCTCTGATGGATTTTTAACCTCCTTTAAACCTTCCGTGGTCATCTCAAAAATCCCAATCTCATTCGTTGAACCAAATCTATTTTTCACAGCTCTTAAAATTCTGTAAGATTGATGCCTCTCACCTTCAAATTGTAAAACAGTATCAACCATATGCTCAAGAACCTTCGGACCAGCAATTAATCCATCTTTCGTTACATGCCCAACAAGAAGGATGGACTTGCCCGTATTTTTTGCCATCTGCATTAACACCGAAGCACATTCACGAACTTGACTAACACTTCCGGGGGCACTTTCAAGTTCAGGTCTATACATAGTTTGAATTGAATCAATGATAATTATATCTGGATTGGTTTCCTCAATAACATTTATGACAAGATTTAAATTTGTCTCAGCAAGGACAAGAAAATTCTTGGATTGAAATGATTTAGGGAAGTTTAATCTCTCGGTTCTAAGTTTAAGCTGTTTTACAGATTCCTCACCTGTGACATAAAGAATTTTTTTCCCCTTCAAACCCGGGACTATCTGCGTCATCAGGGTTGATTTCCCAACCCCGGGGTCACCAGCTATTAAAACCACAGAGCCAGGGACAATCCCTCCACCAAGAACACGGTCAAGCTCAGCTATCCCAGTTTTTATTCTTTCATCTTCTTTAAGTTCAATTTTATCAATATCAACCGCTATAGCGGGCTGTTTTAAAAGTGAAATCTGCTCCTGTAATTTATCCTCTGGCATTATTATCTCCTCAACCATAGTGTTCCATTCATTGCATTCGGGACATCTACCCATCCACTTAAGTGAAATGTATCCACAATTTTGGCAGACGAAATGTGTTTTCTGTTTTGCCATATCTAAATTTTTAAAGTTTTCTCAATAAAATTTAATGCTTGGTAAAGCCAAATAAATATAATCTTGCAATAGGAATAAAACAAGTTTAAAACCAGCACAACTTTATCCTGCGCCCGATTTTCCAACATTTTCTATTGAAAATTTCACCTGCTGGAATTATTTTTAAAACAAAAAAAGAAAATTGCTTCATTTTTATTACAAATCTGATGAACTCTACTGTGAGGAAGTCCCTATTAGAAAAATAGCTGAAGAATTTGGAACGCCCATTTATATCTACAGCAAGGCACAGATAACCCAAAACTTTGAGTTATTGAAAAATTCACTCCGCAACTCAAAAATTTTATACGCTCTTAAAGCAAATTCAAACCCATCAATACTTAAAATTTTAAGCAAACTTGGGGCTGGAGCTGACACTGTCTCGGCTGGGGAAATTTATATCGCCCTAAACTCTGGCTTCAAACCAGAGAAAATATCATTCGCAGGGGTTGGGAAATACGACGATGAGATAAAATTTGCACTTGAAAATGACATTTTCTCACTCAACATTGAATCACCGCAAGAGCTTCTCATAGTGAATGAAATTGCAAAAAGTTTAAACAAAACAGCCAGAATTTTAATCCGGGTAAATCCCGATATCAATGCCCAAACCCACCCATATATATCAACGGGGATAAAAACAAGCAAATTTGGAATCGATCCAAACGAGGCAATTGATGTTTTTAAAAAAGCAACTAACCTAACAAATGTTGAACTTCTTGGAATTCATACTCATATCGGCTCCCAAATAGTCAGTGTTGAACCATTCGTTGAAACAGCGGAATTTATCCTGCGGTATATTGAAAAACTTGAGAAAAACGGAGTGAAAATTTCACATATTGATTTTGGTGGTGGGCTTGGTGTGAAATATAAAAATGTGATCGTCAATGACAAACTGCCATTTGAAGAAAACGATGATAAAGAACTAAACCCCGAACTTTTTGCAAACGAAATTTTACCAATTCTTGAAAAAACTGGATGTGAGCTCATCTTTGAACCAGGGAGATTTATAATTGCAAACGCCGGCATAATCGTTGGAAAAGTTCTCTACACAAAAAAAAGCAAAGTCAAGAATTTTATAATAACCGATATCTCAATGACCGAACTTATAAGACCAGCTCTTTACAAAGCTTATCATCAAATCGTCCCTGTTATTTAAAAAAGTGAAGAGATAGAAATCGCAGATATCGTTGGTCCTGTTTGCGAAACAAGTGATTTCATCGCCATAGATAGAAAAATTCCTTCCGTTTCAAGAGGGGATTACATTGCCGTTATGACTGCTGGAGCTTACGGCTTCGTTTCAAGCTCAAATTACAACGCAAGACCACGACCCGCAGAAATTCTAATTGACGGGGAAAATTATTATCTTATACGAGAACGTGAAACTTTTGAAGATCTATTAAGTAAAACCCTAATGACAAAAATATA
This sequence comes from Candidatus Kryptobacter tengchongensis, assembly GCA_001485605.1. Taxonomy (GTDB): domain Bacteria; phylum Bacteroidota; class Ignavibacteria; order Kryptoniales; family Kryptoniaceae; genus Kryptonium; species Kryptonium tengchongense. Next base: position 217,452 of record FAON01000008.1, on the reverse strand, counting down.
GACACCATAAAAATGACATCAATAACACAGAGAAACGGAAAATCTACTCTGTTTTTCGGAGTTATACTTGTTATAATTGGATTCTTGATCCTCCTTGATAAACTTGGAACTTTACACTTAAGCTGGAAGAAAATCATCTCTGTTTTGCTTGTGGTCTATGGAGCATATCTTGGATACTCTGGTTTCGGGTTAAATTCAAATAAAAAAGTTTTCTGGGGTTCAATTTTCTTTTTCTTTGGAATTTATCTTTTCATAGACTCTTTTGATCTACTCAATCCTGAAATTCATTTCTTTTGGCCAGTAGTTCTGATAGTGACTGGTTTATCGTTCTTGATGTCTTTCGTCAATCGCCCCAATGATTATGCCCTTCTTCTGCCAGCGATGACGCTTATTGGAATTGGAGTTTTGTTTCTACTCACAAATGTTGGGGTTATATACTCCTTTGAGATTTGGGAAAACTTTGAAAAATTTTGGCCTATCCTGCTTATAATTCTTGGACTTTATCTCATATTGAAAAAGAGATGAAAAATTCAAATAGGTTAAACATCGGAGCCCATATCTCAATAAGTGGCGGTCTTGATAAATCTGTTTCAAGAGCTGTAAAAATCGGATGTGAAACAATTCAAATATTCACCAAAAGCAACGCCCAATGGAGGGCAAGAAAATTAAACAAAAAAGAAATAGAAAAATTCCATTCCGAACTCTACAAATTTCAAATTTACCCCGTCATCGTCCACAGTTCATATCTTATAAATCTGTGTGCAAGCGATAAAGAAATACTCAAAAAGTCAAGGGATTCGTTTGTTCAAGAACTAAAAAGATGCGAAAGCATTGGCGCAATGTGCCTTGTTTTACATCCCGGGGCTCATCTTGGAAAGGGGGAAGATTATGGAATTAAATTAACAGCAGAATCCTTGAACATCGCCCACGAGAAAACGAAAAACTTTAAAACTCTAACCGTAATTGAGTTAACAGCTGGACAAGGCACTACGATAGGATATAGATTTGAACAGGTGAGAAAAATAATTGACCTCATTGAGGATAAAAATCGCATCGGTGTGTGCGTTGATACATGTCATATATTTTCAGCTGGCTATGATATAAGAAGCGAGAAAGGATGTGAAAATGTTTTTAAGGAATTTGACGAAATAATTGGCATTGATAAAATAAAAGTCTTTCACCTCAATGATTCAAAACGAGAACTAAATTCACGGGTTGATAGACATTTTCATATCGGAAAGGGTAAAATCGGTAAAAGCGCATTTCGTTTCATAATGCAAAATCCAATATTCAAAAACATCCCCAAAATAATTGAGACCCCGAAAGGTTATGATGATAAACTTGATATAATGAATCTATCAACTTTGCGAAAACTTGCTGTGAAATATTAAAGTTAAACGGACAATTACATTTTCATGACTCCGAATGAATAACCCACATTGATATTAAGAAGCGGTAACAACTTTACTCTAACAACTTCAGGTGGCAAAGCAGGTACATATTTTTCGTAAAAATCTTTATCACCGAGGGGAAATTTAACTGAAAACTCATAGCGAATCCCACTTAAAAGCTTCACACCAAAACCACCCCCTACAAAGTTTCTCCAGCGACCCTTTGGATAAACAACATATGAAGACCAAATAATTGAATCAGAACCCCCCAATTCATATTTGTTTCTTTCAAATCCAACAAACCAGTAAAATTTCCCACCATTTGTAAATTTTTTCAAAGCAAGTTCAAAACCCTCTGCCCAACCCAGCTCGGTATACGAAAACTCATTTAATGCCCCACCATATTTAAATTCAATCCCTGCTTTATTTGAGAAGTTAACACCTAAACTCAAATATAAACCCAAAAAATCACCTCCCCATTTAACCTTATGAGCTATCAAATCCATATCCCCCAACCTGTAAATTTTGACATCCTCAAAAATATATTTGCTTGCGATTGTCGGCAAGTTCATATTTACGCCAATTTCCGCTAAAATCCCTTTAGATTGATCCTTGATCTCCAAACTTTGAGAAAACAAACCTTGTGAAACTGAAAAATAAAGCAATAAAATTAAAATTATGCCTCTCATATATCTTCCCCAAATTAAGTTTAAATTTTTTTATCATTCTTACATTGAAATTCTCCAGAAACAATCATTAATTCCTTCTCACAATTACCCAAGAATAGCCGATGCTCATTTTGATAAAAAATTCCAACGCTATACCCCTAACCTTTAATGGCTCGTTGGCGTTTGGATCAAGCCAGTATTCTTCATATAATACCTTATCTCCCAGAGGAAATTGATATAACATTTCAAGGTATAGATTTTTCCAAAGCGAAACACCGAAACCTATCCCGATTAATTCCTTCCATTTATCCTTTGATGCAACCCCGAAGGAAGTTGTCGGTAATATGACCTAAAACTCATATCATACCGACTTGCACCAAATGAAATAGCTCCATAAAGTTTTCTATTCTCACCGAACCATTTTAGAACTGATTCAAAAGCAGTTGTATATCCATCATCATCTAAACGAGGCAAACGATTTAAGGCTCTACCACCTCTAAATTCAAAATTTAAATTTTTGGTAAAATTAACACCTAAAGTCAAGTATAAACCGAGAAAATCACCCCCTGTATCCAAATTCTTTACAACTCCCATATCTTTAAAAAATCCAGAATTTCTCAAAAAAGGTTCAAATATAGGTAAATGACCCCTTATACCAACTTCAATTAAAGATGAATTTTGAGATAAACTATTTTCCCCTGCTGTCAAAAGTTGTGGAAAAAACATTATCAAGATGATCAAAATTCGTCCCATTTTCATGAGTTTATATTAAATTTTTAAAAATTATCTCCTCAAAACCCCGAAGGAATACCCGAGATTTATGGAATGAAACTGATCAACCTTTCTTCTCTATATTCAATTGGCGGTTTGCCACCAAATTCAAAGTCAGGCTCAGTTTTCGTAGAGATTAAATTATCTCCAAGAGGGAAGTGAAACGAAACCTCATAATACAAACCCTTCCAAATCCTTACGCCAAAACCAGCCCCAATTAACTTCATTGACCATTCAGCGGGATGATAAACTGACTGCCCCAAATCATAATTGCCTAATTCTGCTGAAATAGCACCATAAAATTTTCTATCCCTCGTAAATTTTCTTAATGTAAATCCCCCAGATGTTTTTAAAACGAAACCAGGGGATCCAAATTGGTCATAACTATTCCAAATTTACATTCAAAGTTTAAATCCCGCATAAAATTGATGCTTAAGGTTGGATGAAGACCAATGACATCTTGATAAGACTTGAAAACTTTGGCAAGCAACTTCATATCTTTCTTCTCGTAGCTTTTCAACTCGGCTACTTCATAATTCATAGCGATGTAAGGCAAATTTACCCTAAATCCAACTTCTAAGAAATGCGCATTTTGAGTTTTTAAATTTTGCAAAGACGCTAAATAAAACAGCACCAAAGTTAAAATAAAAGCTCTCATTTAAAACACCTAAATTAATTTTTTATTTCGGGAATTCCTCCTCAATCCATACATTTCCATATTCATAATGATCAAATACCCAAACGCTTGGGTCATCCGGTCGTATAAATCTCAACTCAAATTTCCTCAATTGGTCTTCTTCCCATAAAACCCTCACTTATCGCATGCCAATAGTTAACTGTTTCTTCCCCATACATCCAGCAAAGATAAACTTCTTGTCCGTTTTCCCTAATGTGCGGGAAATCAACAAGACCCTGTTCAATCCCTTTTACAATTGCCCCCATTCTCTCAATCCTTTCAATTAACTCAATAAGTTCCTCAAGTTCGGGCGGATAATTTTTTTCACCATTCGGATTTCCTGTAAAATATCTGTGCCGATAAATATCGTAGCCCTTTAAATCAAGAATCCGCTTAAGCTCAATCATCCTTGAAACAAGAGGTCTTATTTGATCAAGTAAATTTCGCGCTTCATCAATTGTAAAATGTTTCTCGTGGAGATATTTCATTTTAAAATTTTAAATTTGCTTCTGCATCCATTACAAAATAAGAAACCTTTCCTATCCGTGTCAAGTATTGAATTTGAGAAAAACATAACACAATTCGGATTTGAACAATGTTTAAGGTTTAATAAATGCCCTATTTCATGAACTGCTTCAGTCAAAACTCTTTTCTCAAAAAGTTTTTGATTCGGTTTATCCCCGTAAAACTCCTGCCTTAATCTGTGCGTTGAAATGATGCAAATTCTATTAACTGGGTCAGCCTCACCAAAGACAAAATTTAAACCCTCAACATATAAATCAACCCCCGTAATTGCAAGGACAAAAGAACATTCTTCCCGATTAATCTGCCTTTTAATTTGATGAAGTATCAAAGATGAATTAAATTGCCCCCTGAAACGATTGTAACTTTGAGATGGAATTTCAATCTCTGCAACCGGTTTTATATTCCATTCAAAATATGCTCTTAATCCCTTTGACAAAACCTCAATGACTGCATCTTCAACAGCACCAACCTTGATAAGACAAATATCAAGTTTAATCATTTTAAATAAATAAGGGCGATCTTTACGATCGCCCTTGCTTAATTTTTACAATGTCACCTTTGGTGCGTTATTAAATCTATTTACAACAACAGACCAATCAATTGCTTTAAAAAACGCTTCAATATAATCAGCTTTCTTCAATCCGTAATCAATCATATAAGCATGCTCAAAAACATCCATAATTAAAAGTGGAATTGAGCCGGCAAGATGACCAAGGTCATGTTCATTTATCCAAGTATTAAATAACCTGTTTGCAATTGGGTCAAGATAGAGAACAACCCAGCCGATTCCTCTCATTGTGCCTGATGCTTTAAAATCCTTTTCCCAATTCTCATATGAGCCAAAATCTTCCGTTAATTTTTTATAAAAAGCTGAACCCTTGTCAAGTTCTTTCCCACCTTTTATCATGTTCCCGAAATAGTATTCATGAAGTCTCATTCCATTGAATTCCCAACCAAACCTTCTTTTCACCTCTGCATATTCAGGCGTTCCTGTTTTCCCCTCCTTTACCATTTGAGCAAGTATATCTGCAAGCTTGTTTGTATTCGTTACATAACCTTGGTAGAGCGTAAAGTGATTTTTCAAAAGCTGGTCACTGAACCCAGGCGTTCCGAGAAGGTGGTCAAAGTTCTTCGCTTCGTAAGGCATTATTACCTCCTTTTTTTGTTTTGTTTGTGAAAATAAATTTGAAAACTTGATAAAGGGAATAGAAAGAAAAGCTAATCCAATTCCTTTCAAAAATTTTCTTCGCGTGACCATAAGTTAATTCCTCAGCTTTGATTTTTTAACCATGCCCCATTTTACACAGAGAACGAATGACCACAGCCACAGCTTCTTGTTGCATTTGGATTATGGAAAACAAAACCACGCCCCATTAAACTATCAATAAAATCAAGCTCCGTTCCCTCAAGATAAAATAAGCTCTTGGGATCAATGGTCACCTTTATCCCATTTGATAAAAACACAACATCATTCTCTCTTACCTCATCAAATAACAAAACATACGAAAACCCCGAACATCCTCCCGCCTTTACACCAACTCTCAAAGCATATTCCGCAGGGATATTGTTATCTTGAATGATTTGTTTTATTTCCTTAGCTGCTCTATCTGTAATTTTGATTTTTTCAATTTGTTCCTGACCTATCTGCTCCATTTATTCCTCCATTGTTAAGTTTTTTATTTTTCCTGTTTTTGAACACTCGGTTTCTTAAAGGCTGGATAGTTTAGATTCCATACCCTATTGAACTCATTTTTTATGACCCTGAAAACTCCTTTTTCAACCAAAAACTCGGCAAATTTTTGTGCAAGATACTCCGCCTCAGCAAAGCTTATCTTCTCTCCTCTATCAAGGAAATAATCTCTTATCGCATACTCAATATCCCTAACGAAAACATTTGAAAGATGATAAATTGGGTAACGAGCTTTCATGAACCTTAGAAATTCCTCCCAGTTGTCTTTTAAAATCTGAAGTTCTTTCATTTCTTTCATCTGTTCAAAGTTAGGTTTATTTTTAAATTTTTGACATTTCTTTTTTTAATCTATACTTTGGCGAGATATTCCGCAAATGTTTGACAACTTCAACAACACGATTTATTGTATAATCAATCTCTTCCTCTGTATTAAATCTTCCGATTCCAAATCTTATAGCCCCTGCGATGAGATCATCATTCAAGCCGATTGCCTTCAAAACATGCGATTTTTCAACTGTTGCAGACGAACAGGCAGAGCCTGTGGATACAGCAATTTCCTTCATCCCCATAAGCATTGCTTCACTTTCAACACCATCAAAACTCAAATTCAAATTATTGGGCAATCTCTGAATAGGATGACCATTTAAATAAACATCATCAAGTGAGCTCATAATTCCATCCTGAAGCTTATCACGAAGCTTTTTAATTCTTTCAAATTCATCTTTCATTTCAACCTTCGCGAGTTCGCATGCTTTCCCAAACCCAACGATTCCCGGAACATTTAAAGTCCCAGACCTTAGTCCACCCTCATGACCACCGCCATCAATAATAGGTACAATTTTAATTCTTGGCATCTTCTTTTTTATAAACAACGCACCGACACCTTTAGGTCCATAAAGTTTATGTGCAGACATTGACATAAGGTCAATATTTAACCTTTGAACATCAATTGGGATTTTGCCCAGAGCTTGTGCTGCATCCGTATGGAATAAAATACCGAACTCAGAACATATTTTCCCAATTTCCTCAATTGGTTCAATTGTCCCGATTTCGTTATTTGCAAACATTACGCTTATAAGGATAGTCTCGGAAGTAATTTTTTTCTTAATTTCATCTGGATCAACGAGCCCATATTTATCAACACGAACATAATCAACCTTAAAGCCCATCTTTTCCAATCGCTTACACGAGTCAAGCACCGCCTTATGTTCAATTTGAGTGGTGATTATATGTTTACCTTTTTCAGAATAAGCTAATGCAATTCCTTTCAGAGCCAAATTTATTGATTCAGTTGCCCCGCTTGTGAAGATGATTTCTTTTGGATTTGCGTTAATTAGATCTGCAACTTGCTTTCGCGCCATTTCAACCGCTGCTTCAGCTTCCCAGCCAAATTGATGTTGACGACTTGCGGAATTCCCAAATTTTTCAGTAAAGTAAGGAAGCATCGCCTCAAGGACACGCGGATCAACAGGCGTCGTCGCATGGTTATCAAGATATATTGGAAATCGCAAACTCATCACATTGAAAAATTTTATCTTTTGAAAATTTTAACAGCTTTTTTCAAAGCTTCAACAAATCTGTCAATTTCTTCAAATGTATTGTAAATGTAGAAACTTGCCCTCACTGTGTTATCAACCCCAAGCCGTGCAAGAAGTGGTTGGGTACAGTGATTCCCTGAACGAACAGCGATACCGTGTTGATCAAGAACGCCAGCAATATCATGCGGATGAATACCCCGAATGTTGAACGAGATAACACCAAGCCGATTCTTCTTAGGTCCGTAAATTTCTATATCAGGAATATCTACCATTTTTTCAAAAGCGTAATTTAACAACTCTTTTTCATGCTCAAAAACTTTATCTATTCCGATGCTCTGCAAATAATCAACAGCTACACCAAGTCCAATACCACCAGCAACATTTGGCGTCCCAGCTTCAAATTTCCACGGCAACTCATTCCAAGTTGCACCTTCAATTGTAACAGTGCTTATCATATCTCCACCATAAAGAAATGGCTCCATTTGCTCAAGTATCTCACGCCGAGCATAAAGAAAACCTATCCCAGTTGGTCCAAGCATCTTATGCCCTGACGCAACAAAAAAGTCACATCCTATATCCTGAACATCAATTTTTATATGCGGAGCTGATTGCGCTCCATCAATTAAAACATAGCTTCCCTTAGACTTTGCGATTTTAACTATGTCTTTAACCGGGTTGATAGTCCCAAGAACATTTGAAGCATGGACTACACCAACGAGCTTTGTTTTTTCGGTTATCAATTTTTCAAATTCATCAATTTTTAAATAACCATCATCCGTGATATCAACAAATTTTAAAGTTATACCTTTAAATTTTCTAAGCCATTGCCAAGGGACGATATTTGAGTGATGTTCCATGATTGTGACAACTATTTCATCTCCCTCTTTCAAATTTGCTAACCCCCACGCATAAGCAACAAGATTGACAGCTTCTGTTGCATTCCTTGTAAAAACTATTTCACGCCATGAGCGAGCATTGATAAATTTGGCGACTTTCTTATGTGCTTCTTCATAAGCAACGGTTGCTTCATAACTCAAAGTATGCACCGCCCTGTGAATGTTTGCATTCATGGTTTCATAAAAATTTTTAACTGCCTCAATAACCTGTCTTGGTCTTTGTGTTGTCGCTGCATTGTCAAAATAAATAACTTGATGTCCATTAATAATCCGATTCAAGATGGGGAAATCGTTTCTGATTTTCTCAAGATCAATTCTCGTTGTTAAAATTTCTTGATGTTGCTCTTTCATGGTTGGTTCTTTTTAAATTTTTATAAAGATTTTATCGCCCTCAACTTTAACCTCATATTTTTCAAGCGGTTCAGAAGCTGGAAGCCTTACGACATCACCAGTTCTTATGTTAAACTGTGCACCATGCCAAGGGCATGTCAAAATTTCACCCTCAATCTCCGCATCACTTAGTTCAAGTTCCATATGTGAGCACTGATTTTTGTAAGCAAAAAATTCACCATCAAGATTTATCAAAATTATTGACTCGCCATTTACATCAAAAACCTTAAATTCACCACTCCTGACATCATTTACATTTGCAATTTCAATATATTCACCAGCAGTTGTCATAACAGATGGAAAATTTTGTTTTTAATCCTCTTCACCAGGCCAGGTGTTAATCCCATAAATACCAGCCTTTAAAACCTTTAATCCAAGAAGTGCACACTTCAGCCTTATCGGACTGATTGGTATTCCAAGAGCATTAAGCATATCTTCCTTGCTAAAATTTTTAACCTCATCAAGCGATTTCCCCTTAACAATTTCTGTAAGAATTGAAGCTGACGCCTGACTTATCGTGCAGCCTTTCCCCGTAAATTTAATATCAGCTATTTTGTTATCTTCAAGTTTAATTTCAATTCTTATCTGATCACCACACGAAGGATTCCCCTCCTCGTGAACTATGTCTGGATTTTCAAGGTGCCCAAAGTTTCTCGGGTTTTGATAATGGTCAAGAAGGATTTCCATTTGAAGTTCGTCCATTGAAAAAGCAGAACTTTATTTTTATATATTCCATTTTTGATGGATCATCTCCTGAATCCTTTCCCGAACGAAATCAATTCTTATTTCATCAAACGCTGGGAGAAGAAAACCTTCAACAATTGTTTTTCTCGCTTCACTTTCATTCAACCCTCGGGTCATAAGATAAAAAATTTGTTCCTCGTCAATCTGACCAACTGTTGCTCCATGCCCAGCCCTTACATTTGCATTTTTAATTTGAAGTGAGGGTATCGCATTTGCCCTCGCACCTGGGTTTAAAAGCATCGCATGTTCACTTAAAAACGAATCGGAATCATGAGCATCTTTTTCAATATCAACGAGTCCATAAAAATTTACCCTCGCTTTATCTTTCACAACGCCACGCATGACAACATTACTTTTCGTATACGGACTTAAATGTTGTGTGTAACTTGTCAAATCAAAATGCTGTGATCCATTGCCAAAAGCAATTTGAACATCCCTTAATTCCGAACCAGGTCTTTCAAGCAACGCAGAATGTTTGGAGATCGTAAATCTACCACCAAGCCAGTTTCCAATAAAGTTTATCCTCGCATCCCTTTCAGCACTGAAAATTCTCTCAATATAGTTATAAATCCCATAACCAAGGTTATTTATACTGATGAAATTGATACCGCTTCCTTCGCCCCCAAATATCTCACTAACATTTGTCACAACCGCATATTCACTCCCAAGACAGCAATGATTTTCCTCAACAATGGTCACATGCGAATTTTCCCCAATCACTATCAAATTATGTGAAAATATCCCCACATTTTCAGATTGAACCTCATTGACGATGTAAATCGGCTTATCAATCTCAACATTATCACGAACATAAACAAAAACACCAGAATTTAAAAATGCAAGATGTAACGCTGTGAATTTATTTTGGTCATATCTGAATTTTGTAAATATCTTCTCTCGCACAAGATCCCCATATTTACCAAGTGCCTCTACAAGTGGCATCAGAATAATTTTATCACGATATTCAGGCGAAATTTTATACTTTGTGGATGTATTCGCCTGAACGATGAAGATGTCAAGTTTACCTACATCAAAAAGAACTTTATCAGGGTTACCGACAAGAAATGGATTTAAAACTTCTGCTTTGAATCCTTTTATTTTCGTATATTTTGATTCGGGCAGGTTTAATTCATCTAAAATTTCAAAAGCCTGATTTCGCCTTTCCCGAAACCAAAGGGGTTCGTTTCTCTGGGTTGAAAGTTTATCTATTGTTTCATGGGCTAAACAATTCGGCAATACAATTTCTGACATTTACTCTATCTCCAGCAAATTAGTTTTCGGTTAAAGTTAAAAAATTTTGAAAAAATTAGCAACCGCCTCTTTGGACGACGGATTCGCAAAGCGAAGCAGATAAAATCTCAACCTCACCAAATTGAGAAAATGGTTTCATGAAATTTTCAACATTCTCACGGCTCTCCGACTCAATGAACAAGAATAATCTATGTGATCCATCAACAACACCTTCGGATTTAATTTCAACTTTATAATCCCCTGCAGAAGCAAGATGTTTAAGAAGAATTTGCCCAAGTTCTGGATTTCTTGCAGGGCAATTATTTGCTTCATGTCTATGTTGAACTATGAAAAATGGCATTTCACTCACCTCCGAAATTTTTATTTAGCCAATCGCTCCTTCCATCTCAAGTTTTATAAGTTTGTTAAGTTCAATAGCATAATCAAGCGGTAACTCCTTCGCAAATGGTTCAATGAAACCAAGAACAACAAGTGTCAATGCCTCACTTTCGGTCAATCCTCTGCTCATAAGATAAAAAAGTTGATCTTCACTTATCTTGCCAACGGTTGCCTCATGACCGATACTTACAAGTTCCTCCTCTATCTCCATATAAGGATAAGTATCAGACCTTGAGAACTCATCAAGCATCAAAGCGTCACACCTAACTGTTGACTTAACACCAATTGCTCCCTTTTGCACCTTAACAAGACCTCTATAACTTGTTCTACCTCCATCTTTGCTTATTGATTTTGAAACGATGTTGCTCGTTGTATAAGGAGCCACATGAATTACCTTTGCCCCTGTATCTTGATGTTGCCCTGCACCTGCATAAGCAATTGAAAGAATTTCCGCCTTAGCACCTTTACCAAGAAGATAAACCGCTGGATATTTCATCGTCACCTTGCTACCCAAATTCCCATCAACCCACTCAACGAAAGCTCCCTCGTAAGCAACTGCTCTCTTCGTAACAAGATTATAAACATTCTTTGACCAGTTTTGAACAGTCGTGTATCTGACATGGGAACCGGGAAGGGCTATGATCTCAACTACAGCACTGTGAAGTGAATCTTCTCTATAAATAGGAGCTGTACAACCCTCAATGTAATGAACACTTGCGCCTTCCTCCGCAATGATAAGCGTTCTTTCAAATTGCCCAACGCTTTCTGCATTTATCCTAAAATACGCTTGAAGCGGAAAATCAACCTTAACACCCTTCGGAACATAAACAAAACTTCCACCACTCCAGACCGCACTGTTAAGAGCTGCAAATTTATTATCTTCAGGTGGCACAACCGTGCCAAAATACTTTCTCACTATATCAGGATATTCTCTAACCGCAGTATCCATATCTGTAAAAATCACACCTTTTTTCATCAAATCCTCACGCAGGCTGTGATATACAACCTCGGATTCATATTGGGCTCCAACCCCTGCAAGGAATTTTCTCTCAGCCTCAGGTATCCCGAGCCGTTCAAATGTCTGCCTTATCTTCTCTGGGACCTCATCCCAGGATTTGCCCTTTCTATCCGTCGGCTTTATGTAATAAATATATTCATCAAAATTTATCTCGGAAAGATCAGCTCCCCAGGTCGGCATCGGCTTTTTGAGAAAAACATCAAGCGAATGCAATCTAAACTGCCGCATCCACTCAGGTTCATTTTTCCAATATGAGATTTCCTCAACAACTTCTCTACTTAAACCACGCTTTGCCTGATAAATATATTTTATTTCATCCTTAAAGTCATATCTTGTATAATCAATATCTATTTTTCTTTCCGTTGCTTGCATGTTAATTTCTCCATTTTAATTTTTATTTTTAATCTGCTGATTCAGCAGCCGTTTCCCTGATCCAAGCATAACCTTCTTGCTCAAGCTTCTCAACTATCTCAGGTCCACCAGATTTAACGATTCTACCATCAAGCATTATATGCACAAAATCTGGCTTTATGTAATTTAAAATCCTTTGATAATGAGTTATCATCACTATACCAAGCTCCGGGGTACGCACTGAATTCACAACATCAGCCACAATCTTAAGAGAATCAATATCAAGTCCCGAATCAGGTTCATCAAGAAAAGCTATAATTGGCTTTAACATCGCCATCTGCAAAATTTCCATCCTCTTCTTTTCACCACCTGAAAATCCAACCCCAATAGGTCTATAAACAAAAATCTCACTCATATTTAACTTCTTGATTTTATCTATCAACTCCCTTTTATAATCAACCACTGATTTCGGCAACCAAGATGTACGTTCCACCCTTGGATCAAGATTATTAGCCTGTATCGCTTTCCACAAAAAATTAAAAAGAGTAACCCCAGGAACCTCAACAGGATATTGAAATGCAAGAAATAAACCAAGCTTTGCTCTCTCATCTGGCTTCATCTCAAGTATGCTTTTACCTTCAAACAAAATATCTCCGCCTTCAACCTTATATTTTGGATGACCCATTATTGTATAAGCAAGCGTGCTTTTCCCAGAGCCATTCGGTCCCATCAACGCATGAACTTCACCTTTATTAACAGCGAAATTAAGCCCTCTCAAAATCTCTTTCCCATCAACGCTCACATATAAATCTCTAACCTCAAGTGTTGGCATGTCTTTTCTCCCTTTTGTTTATTGTTAAGAATTTTTCTGAATAAACACAATCACGTGCAATTACATCTTGAATGGTTATGCCTTCAAGAATATCTATAAATTTTTTCTCAACCTCATGCCATATATCCGCCTGCCCACAACAAGAAGTAAAAACACAAACTGACCCAGGAACATCAAAACACTCAACCATCCTTAACTCCCCTTCAACAGCTTCATAAACATCCCTCAATGTTATCTCTGACGGCAATTTCTTCAATGAATATCCACCATTTGGTCCGTACTCTGAAAAAACTATCCCAGCCCTCACAAGCTGCCTCATAACCTTAGCTAAATAACTCAACGGTATCTTCTGTTTCTCGGCTATCTCTTTCATCAAAACTGTTCCACCACCATGTCGCTTGCCAAGGTATATCAATGTTCTTACCGCATAATCAAGTGTCTTTGATACTATCATAAATTATACCATTAATTTTGGATATCAAATATCCACGATGTAAATATAATGCTTTAAAATTTAAAAGTCAAATTAAATGCCTTTTCGGGTTTGGCTTGCTTTTATTTGTGGCATTTTTTAAATTAAATTCACAAAAATAAAATATGGGGCATAACAACATGGCTGAATACGTCAGGGCATCTACCAGAATACCCGATTATCTTTATCCTAAAAAAGGTTCGGCGACGATTTTTAAAAATAAATTCCTTGAAACACTAACGAAAACTCACCCATTAACCCCAGCTGTGATATATCTACCGATTGTTTCATATTTAATTTTCTATTCGTTGAATAAACTAAATTTTAAATCCCTTACAGTCGCTGGACTTTTTGCAAGTGGCGTTTTCTCATGGACGCTTGCTGAATATCTTTTACATAGATTTGTTTTTCACTTTGAACCCAAAACATCTCTTGGCTTTAAAATACAATTTATGATCCACGGCGTTCACCATCAATATCCAAATGACCCGAAACGACTTGTAATGCCTCCAGCTGCAAGTTTAATTCTCGCTTTAATTTTCTGGTACATCTTCAGATTTTCATTTGGAATTTATGCTTTCTCGTTTTTCCCGGGTTTTGTCATGGGCTACATAATTTACGATATGACGCACTATGCAATTCATCATTTCAAACCACCTAAAAATAAACTCCGTTATCTCTGGAAGCATCATTTACAACATCATTATAAAGCACCTGATAGAGCTTTTGGTGTTTCAAGTCCGCTCTGGGATCTCATATTTGGAACAACTCCATAATAAAGTTTTAACTAATTTTCAAACTAAATTTTGAGGGCAACAATGAAATGGGCAATTTTAATTTTAGTTATCTTATTCTCCCTTTCTACCCTTGATGCACAAGTTAGAGAAAAGTTTAAAGGTGAGTATAAAGGCAAAGAGAAAAAAGAAGAAACTACTCAAACTGAAGAAAAGAAAGCCGAACAACCCGCAACCACAAAATCTGAAACATCTGGCGTAGTAATTTTCTCTGATAATTTCACAGGATACAATGAGGGAGAAACACCATCTAAATGGGAAGTTGAGATTGGAAGTGCTGAAGTTGTAACATATAAAGGCAAAAGATGGATGAAGATATTTTCAAGTGAATTCAAAGCAAAACCAGCAATTGAAACATTGCCTCAAAATTATCGCCTTGAATTTGATGTTATACTTGGATACAGCACTGTTACTATACTTTTTGCTACAGCTTACGGAAAAGAACTAAATCAGGTAGAGATAGAGTATTACAGAGCCAAAAGTGAAAGAGTGTCAACTTCTTTAAATCTTGACATAAATGCAACGAACAAGGTCATAATTGAAGTTAAAGGAAATTCTTTGAAATGTTTGATCAATGGTAAAACCGCCATACTTGAAGCAAGAGCCTTTGATGAACCAGCTAATATCATAAAAGTTATTACAAGATATTCATCGCTTGATAGACCTGTTTACATTTCAAATTTTGCAATTTATGACCTTACGAAATAAAAAGGCGAGATCCAAAAATAATTTCGTTTTTATCTTTAGGAATAAAAAGACGAATTAATTTGGCGCTTGTTATTAAAAAACCCCGCGCAATGTGTTAAACTCTGTCTTAACTTGTCTTACCTTCCCAAACTTACGAATTAAATTTTTGAATTTTTAAAACTTACTTTTTATATTTTCGTGTCCCTATTTCCAAAGCTGTTAAATAAAAACAAAGGTGATAAATGGCGGAGTTTGTTCATCTCCACAATCATTCCCACTACAGTATTCTTGATGCCATAAGCACAATTGATGGAATTATTGAATCTGCCGTTCAAAACAAAATGTCGGCAGTTGCGTTAACCGATCACGGAGTTTTATTCGGTGCACTTGAGTTTTACATTAAAGCAAAGGAAGCAGGTATAAAACCAATTATTGGAAGTGAAGTTTACATAGTCACGGAAGGATCAAGATTTGATAAAACGAAGGGAAGCAAAGATGAAGAATCAGATCTTGCGGTGAGAAATAAAAAAACACATTACAAACATCTCGTTTTGCTTGCGAAAAATGAAATTGGTTGGAAAAATCTGATAAAACTAATCACCATTGGGCACACTGAAGGATTTTACTATAAACCGAGGATTGATTTTGAAGTCCTTGAAAAATATAAAGATGGACTTGTAGCTCTTTCAGCGTGCATCGGTGGTGTTGTTTCAACTTACCTTGTTGATGGTGATTATGAAGGTGCTAAGAAAATGGCTAAAAAATTTAAAGAAATTTTTGGGGATGATTTTTATCTTGAAGTTCAAAATCACTTCATAGATAAAGAACAACCTGTTTTACAAGGGATGCCACGGCTTTCAAAAGAATTAGGGATAAAACTCGTTGCTACAAACGATTGTCACTACATTAAACAAGAACACGCGATTCCTCACAACATTTTCATTTCAATTCAAGATAAAAATTCCGTCAGGGACATCTACCAACTCAAATATGGAACAGATCAAGTTTATTTCAAAACAGCTGAGGAGATGTATCAAGCATTCAAAGATTTTCCCGAAGCGATTGAAACAACGCTTGAAATCGCAGAGAAATGTAATCTTGAAATTGAGCTCGGGAAAAATTATCTGCCCCATTTCCCAATTCCGGAAGACGCTGGTGTAAAAACCCCAGATGAATATCTTGAAAAACTTGCCTGGGAAGGGTTGCAGAAAAGATACAAAACAATAACCAGAGAAGTTGAAGATAGGCTCAAATATGAACTTGATGTGATTAAAAGGATGGGATTTTCAACTTACTTTCTCATTGTGCATGATTTTATAAATCAAGCAAGAAAGATGGGAGTCGCTGTTGGTCCAGGGCGTGGTTCAGCTGCAGGCTCAATAGTTTCATATGCACTTGGAATTACAAATATTGACCCCCTAAAGCATGATTTACTTTTTGAAAGATTTCTGAATCCCGAACGAGTCTCAATGCCGGACATTGACATTGATTTTGCGGATGATAAAAGAGAGCTCGTGATTGAGTATGTTAAGAAAAAATATGGTGAGAAATCCGTTGCGCAGATAATAACATTTGGAACTCTTTCATCTCGTGCAGTGGTAAGAGATGTTGCAAGGGTTCTTGGAATTTCACTTCAAGTAGTTGATTCAATTACGAAAAATATACCTGTTCAGCTGGGTAAACCATTGCCTTTAAATGAAGCGCTTGAGAGACCTGAACTTGAATGGCTTAAAAATACAACCGATCCTAAATTGAAAGAACTTGTCAAATACGCACTTATTCTTGAGGGTTTAAATCGTCATCCTTCAACACATGCTGCAGGGATCGTCATCGCACCCGGGGACATAAGCGATTATGTTCCACTCTATCAAACTCCACAAACTGAATTGATGACACAGTATGATAAAGATTATCTTGAGAAAGCCGGGCTTCTAAAAGTTGACATGCTTGGGTTACGAACGCTTACCGTCATAGTTAACACATTAAAACTAGTTAAGCAAAATTATGGAATTGAAATAAACATTGATGAAATACCACTTGATGATGAAAAAACATATCAACTTCTTGGTGAGGGTAGAACAGTTGGGGTTTTCCAATTTGAAAGTTCTGGGATGCAAGAATACCTAAGGAGGTTAAAACCAACTAACATTAATGACCTTGCTGCGATGAACGCACTCTATAGACCAGGTCCAATAAATATGATTGATGATTACATTGAACGAAAACACGGACGAAAACCTATTGAATATCTCCATCCAAAGCTTGAGCCGATTTTAAAAGAAACATTTGGAATTGTTGTTTATCAGGAGCAAGTGATGCAAATTGCAAATCAGATTGCTGGATTTTCGCTTGCAAAAGCTGACCTTATGAGAAGAGCCATGGGTAAAAAGGACAAAGAACTTATGGCAAAACAAAGAAATGAGTTTATTGACGGCGCTGTTAAAAATGGGGTTGATAAAAAAACTGCTGAAGAAATTTTTGACATGCTTGAAAAATTCGCATCATATGGATTTAATAAAAGTCATGCTGTTGCCTACGCCTATCTTGCATATCAGACTGCGTATCTTAAAGCTCATTTTCCTGCTGAATTTATGGCTGCGACAATGTCAAGCGAATTGAACAACACAGATAAAATAGTGCAATTTATTGAAGATTGTAGAAGGATGGGAATTAAAGTTTTACCTCCAGATGTCAATGAAAGTAATCTTGATTTCACGGTCATAAATCAGAAAACAATAAGGTTTGGGCTTGGTGCAATTAAAAATGTTGGTGAGAACGCAGTAAATGAAATAATCAGAGTTAGAAACGAGGGGGGCAAATTTAAAAATTTATTTGATTTCTGCGCAAGAGTTGATTTAAGAGTTGTTAATAAAAGAGCAATTGAAAGCTTGATCCAAGCAGGTGCGTTTGACTCCTTAAACTGTGGACATAGAGCACAGCTTCTGCAAGCGGTGGAAATGGCAATGAACTATGGTGAAAAAACCAAGAAGGACAAGAAAAACGGGCAAGTGGGTCTGTTTGATCTTTTCAGCAACAGTTCAACAGAAGAAAATTATCCACCGCTTCCAAATGTTGAACCTTGGAGTGAAATGGAAAAACTCTCATATGAAAGGAATGTCCTCGGTTTCTATGTTTCAGGACATCCGCTAATGAGATACTTTGACGAGGTTCAAACTTTTTCAACTGCAAAACTTGGAGACCCAGATTCGGTCCATGACGGAGAGATCGTCCGCGTATGTGGCGTTATAACTGACATGGAAACAAAACTTGATAAGAATAAAAATCAAATGTTAATTTTTGAACTTGAAGATTTCACCGGAAAAGCAGAATGTGTTGCTTTCAGCGATGTTTATAAAAATTATTCAAGGCATCTTTATGTTGAAGCGCTCGTTTTAGTCACGGGTGAAGCAAAAAAGCAAGGGAATTCCTTGCGAATCACTGTCAAAGAAGTTTGTCCCCTTGAAGAGGCAAAGGAAAGATTTATACACAAAGTCATCATTACAGTAGATAAAAATGAAACCCCAGAAAAGGTAGAAAAATTATCCGAACTTCTCAGAAAGTGTGAAGAGGGAAACTGCATAATTGAGATTGATGTTGTAAATAGCGGAACTTTTGTTCAAAAGTTTGAAATTCCTTATAACCTTGTCAAACCATCAACTGATTTGATTAACAGTTTAAAAGAATTGTTCGGAGAGAAAAATATCAAACTAATTCCAAAATAAATCAAGGGATAAAAATGTCAAAAAACATAATTGAATTAACTGATTTGAACTTTGAGGATGAAGTTCTTAAATCAGATAAGCTTGTGCTTGTAGATTTTTGGGCTGAGTGGTGTGCTCCATGTAGGATGATCGCTCCAATAATTGAAGAAATTGCAAATGAATACGCTGACAGATTAAAAGTTGGGAAATTAAATGTTGATTATAATCCAAAAACGGCGATGAAATACGGAATAATGAGCATCCCAACTCTTTTGCTTTTTCAAAATGGTCGGGTCATTGAACAAATAGTCGGAGCGATGCCTAAGAAAAATCTTCTCGCAAAACTTGAAAAATATCTCTTGCCAGTGTGATCTTTCTAAAAGGGAGACGCAAGTCTCCCTTTTTATTTTTCATTTCAAATAAAAAAATTTAGAAAATGATAAGAGTTCTCTTCCTTTGCACTGGAAATTCCTGTAGAAGCCAAATGGCAGAGGGATTGTTAAGACATTTGGGAGATAATAAATTTGAAGTTTTCTCTGCAGGGACTCACCCATCATTTGTCCACCCTCTCGCAATTGAAGCAATGAAAGAAATTGGAATTGATATCTCAAATCACAGATCAAAAAGCGTAACTGAGTTTCTCGGACAAAGTTTTGACTATGTAATAACAGTTTGTGACAAAGCCAAGGAATCATGTCCTACTTTCCCTGGGGAGACAAAAAGGATTCACTGGAGTTTTGAAGATCCAGCCGAAGCAACTGGAACAATAGAAGAAAAAATGAAAGTTTTCAGAAAAGTTAGAGATGAGATTAAGGAACATATCATTTCTTTCATAAATGAAATTCAAACAAAATCTCAAACGGAAAATGTTTCTGGCAATTGACATTGGAAACACACACACTGTTTTCGGAATTTACAAAAATGGGAAATTGCTTCACGATTGGAGAGTTTCAAGTTTAATAACGAGAACAGAAGATGAAGCTTGGTTTCTCGTCAAATTTTTTTGCAACGATGTGAATATAGATATAAAAAGTATAAGTGGGGTTGGGATTTCATCTGTTGTTCCGAATCTTACAGATATTTTCGTCTGGATGAGCCAAAAGCATTTCAAAATTGATCCGATTATCGTTTCAGCTGAGATTGATCTCGGGATAAAAATTTTATATGATGACCCAAGCGCTGTAGGTGCTGACAGGCTGTGCAACGCCGTTGCCGGTTATACAAAATATGGGGGACCTATTATAGTTGTTGATTTTGGAACAGCAACAACTTATGATGTAGTATCCGAAAATGGTGAATATCTTGGTGGAGTTATAGCCCCAGGGATTGAAACAAGCGCTGCTGAACTTCACAGAAGAGCTGCGAAATTACCCAAGATTGAGCTTCATTTCCCAAGAGATGTGATAGGGAAAAACACTGTCGCAAGTATGCAATCTGGGATAATGTATGGAGCTATTGACGCAATGGAAGGAATGATAAAAAGAATTAAAAATATCATAGGTCAGCATTCAAAGGTTATCGCAACGGGTGGGCTTGCAAAAACAATAATTGAGCGAACAAATGTAATTGATTTTTATGAACCGTCGCTTGTCCTTGATGGAATTTATATAATTTATACCAGACTAAAAAACAAAAACTTCACTCCATAACCTTGATAAGTTTCTTCTCCGAGAGCAGAACATCAAGAAGTTCGTAAATTTTTACGGGTTTTGTTTTCCCCTTCACTGTTATTTCACCTATCTCTCTTACTTTGAAAAAACCTTTAACTTTTTCGTAGGTATATTCACTTATGATTATGCTTGTTCCGAACTCTTTATTTATCGCCTCAAGTCGTGCACCAAGGTTTACACTATCCCCTATGACTGTATAATTAAATCTACCGTAACCACCAATGTTTCCGACGATCATTTCACCAGTGTTAATTCCGATTCTCATATGAAGCAATGGTTTCCCCTCTTTTTCCCATCTTATCCGCAATTTTTCAAGTTCAAATTGCATTTTTAATGCACAAAGACATGCCCGTAAAGCGTGATCCTCATAATAAATTGGAGCACCCCAAAAAGCAACAATCGCATCACCAATATATTTATCAAGCGTCCCCCCGTATTTGAATACCACTTTTGTCATTGAATCAAAATATTCATTCAAAAGATTGAAAATAAACTCTGGTGGATACGCTTCACTTATAGTTGTGAAGTTCCATAAATCTGAAAATAAAACCGTCATCTCCCTTTTCTCACCACCAAGACGAACAAGTTCAGGATTTGAAACAAGTTGATTAACGACGGAAGGATGAACATAATAGCCAAATATCGTCTTTATGAGCTTTTTTTGTTTTCTCTCGGTTAAATACTGATAAACTATTGAACCAATATAAGCAATAGTGCCACCAAGAACTGGTGACACCACAGGGAGAAGGAAATTATTATTGAAAGAAATGATGACAACAAAACTCCACAAAACAAAAAGTAAAATTAAACTTAAAACCCCAAAGATTTCAGTTAAAAATTCTGGGCGAATTTTTAAATGTCTTACCCCAACAGCGAGCGCAAAACTTAACAAAGAAATCATAAAAATTATCAAAAATGAAGCAAAACCAGAAATTTTAACGATGAATTTTTGCTCAAGAATAGTTGCAACAGCGTTTGCGTGAATCTCAACCCCATACATAAGATTGCTCTCATCCTTAACAAACGGGCTTGGTAAAAGATCACCAAGCTCCCCTTTAAATTCTGGAATTGCACTGCCAACTATAACAATTTTATCTTTGAAAACCTTATCGTGAAGAAGCCCAAATTCGGGGTTATCAAATGTGTTTATATCGCCATATATAAGCTCATCCTTCGTTTTAAAATCTTCATCATCAAGTACATCAATTAAACTTATATATTTGAAAGTCCCCGCTGGTCCAGCAAAATTTATAAGCCAAGTTTTATCATCAAACTTGGGAATTTTCAAATTACCAATTTTAAAAAAACCATTCTCAAAAGGATGCCTTGGTGGTAAATCATAAACTGAATCAATTGTCAATCCATAATATAAAAGCAAAATCGCAAGTCCAAAGCTTGGGAAAACTGTATCACCTGCGGAAAAAACGGGCACATATCTTCGGCAAACGCCATCATAATCGCGTAAAACCTCAACTATCCCCGGATACGAACCCATTGTCCCAATGAAGATGTTCCTCAGAAAATTTTTCGCTTCAATAATTTTACCTTTTAAAGCTGCCCCTTTTGCCTCACGACCTGCAAGAACTACATTCCCAACTTCTTCAACCGCCCTTCTAAATTCAGCGTCGTTCTCGGGATTTCTATCGGGAGAATCAAAATTGATATCAAAAGCTACAATCTTAGCCCCAGCTTTCTTTAAATTTCTTAACAATTTAGCATAATAACTTCTCGGCCATGGCCACCTATGAGGAGCCCGATCAAGCGAAGACTCGTCAATCGCAACAATTACAATATCTGAGGAATCCGCAAAATTAAAAACACTTCCTCTGTAATTAAAACGTAAATCTATCGTCCTCAACTCAACCCCCTTTAAAGTGGAAATATATTCAGCTGTGATAAAAGAAATTATAGCGCTCAAAAACGCAACAAGCAGAGAAATTTTTAAAACTTCATATTTAACTTTCTTATCCATCTCTCAAAAACTTATCCTGTATGTTAAATACGCAACCACATCAACATAGTTATAGAAAAGCAAATTACAATTGAAATTTAAACTTTGATTTCGGGCAACCTCATAAGATCCACCGAAATAAATATAAAGTCGCCTCAAATCCCCAAAACTTGGTGCAAGATTACCCCAAACCCGCATCTTCCCAAGTCTGTAATCAGCTCCGCCACCAAATGAAACATAATTAAACTTTTCATCACGCACCCCAATAAACTTATTCGCAGTATCAAAAATAGGTCTTCTAAATTTTGAACTGTTAAAAGCCAATATAAAATTACCACGAATATTTTCTCTAACATCAGAATAAAGCGAAAGAAGGAGATTCACATTTTTAAAATCAGAATTTAATATCGTTCTATCGTCAGAGCCAGTCAGAGAAAAGGTGAAATTCACACGATTTCTAAATATGTATTCAAAACTGTAACTTATGTCAAAACTTAACTTATTCACACTTACATTCAATGCTCTAAGTGTATCCGCATTAGGCACTCCATTATCACTGGTTGATTGTGAATATGTTAATGAAAGATTTGGTAAATTCATAAGTGGCGAATACATCGCCGAAACTTCCCATGTAACAAAGTTTGTGGTATAATCACGCTGTTTTTTTGTGTTATCACTTAAATTTTCAAACCTGAATGTCAAAAATACTTGATTTCTCAACAGCCTCAACCTATCAAAAACTTTGAACCCGCGAATATCTTGCCTCAAATATGGTTGCCCGAAAGATAAATACTCGTTCCCGTGAAAGATATAATCAAACTTGAAAAAATTCCCAAAATAATTCAAGTTCACCCCGATCTCATAAGCAAGGCTGGAGAATCCAAGCGGATTTATTGGAACTACATATTGATTTACTGGTATAAACTTTTCAATTAAAGGGCGGTACTTTTTCAAATTATCTCTCAAACTCGGTGTATCTTTAAAAAGCGAATCAATGTCCTCATCCGTCCAGCTTTTCGCTTTCAAGTTCTCATTTCTTACGCTTAGCGCACCTTGCGCCCTTATTTCAGTCCTCGTGTTATCCAAAGAAAGCAAAAGATTTGAGCCTAAAACGACATTTTTTTGTGGATTGCCACCAAACCTTATTGACCCTTTATCATCTTCTGAAACAAGATATGTGAAACCAAGTTCAAAATTTTTCTTGAACTTAAAGGCAGGTTTTACAGCGAAAAGATTTCTCTTGTAAACTCCATAATTATAAACAAAAACTTTCCCACTCGCTGTATCATAAATACTATTTTGCGGGAGCGTCCCTGATAAACTATCAATAGGTATTTCCCTTAAAAGTGCCCCTTCAATCTCTCTTTTCGTTTCACCGTTTACAACCTCAATTTGGAAATATCTGAGATCAACTTTCCCATAGAAACCTCTAACTCTATATCCGCTCAGCACAAGCGATGAAAAATTTGGATAAACATCGCCAAACCCAATTTTAACCCAGTCGGACAAATTACCCTCAATCAAAAACCTATGTTGTGGTTGAATATTTGAACGTTCTTCGCTTGTCAAATAAAGATTTGTGTTAAAGTTTAAAAATCTGTAATTACCATTGAAATTACCCCTGCCACGAATATAAAAATTACTGCTATTTTTAACCGATTCTTGCCTTAGTTCAAGTTCAAAATTCGCCCCATAATTTATCTTCTCTCTTTGCACAACCTCAACAGGAGACAAAACATTGAATTCCCACGAAGTTCTTGCAACGATTTTGCCAAGTGTATCTTTCAAAATTATAGTGACTTTGTGAACGCCGGGTTTAATTTGAAAATTAAAATTATCGGGGACGAAAGTAACAAGTTCAGGTGAAATCATTGCCCAATTTGTTACATCAACATTATCAAACAAGATTTGAGTTTTCCCAGGGTCAAAATTTTCAACCTCTATAAGCGAAGCGGATACAATCAAATCCTCCGGGCGAAGGCTTGCTCCTTTTTCAGGGCTTAAAATTATGATCGCTTCTGAGTCCTCGGAACCTGAAATAGGTACTTGCATAAACTCATCTCTGCTTTTGCCCGGGAAATAACTTAATTCTTGATTTTTATTCACAACTTCAATGAACATCTCAAGCGAAGGTGCCTTTACATTCTTCCCGGGGATCGTCACAATCACAATGTTTTCACGGGATAATGGGATTTCAATCTGATTAAATTCACTTTCACCAGCTGACCTATAAAATAATTTTACTTCAGCTATCTCTGCAACATTTGCGAATTCAATTCTCAATTTTAAGTTCTCCCCGCTTATACCTTTTTGAGTTGGGACAACGCTCAAAACATATTTTGTTTGGGCGGGGGAAATTGTCACAAAAAGAAAAATTAAAATAAAAACAGCGAAAATTTTGTGCATGGGGGTATTTATTTTTCTTTGATTTTAATTTTGATTTCTTTTCCTTCCCCCGTTTTACCTCTTATCTCAATCTCCCTCTTTTCAATTGATCTTTTTATTTCTTGAGATTTCCTCAGTTCAAATTCAGTCATTGAGCGAGTTAAAATTTCTCCATCCTTTCTTGATATTCCAATTTCCCCCGCTCCAACAGTTTTGCTTGTATTTGAAATTTTGTTCAAAAAATCAACCATACCTTCTCTAACCATCAAAGTATCCGCATCAGCCCTGGAAATTAAAACTCCTTCCGTCCCCCTTATTGTAGCAACGGACAAAGGTGTTGTAAATTCAAATTTACCTTTAACCTTCGTCACTTTGAAATCAACACCACCGTTTTCAATATTAACTTTTCGGGAATAATTTCCTTTCGGATTTTCACCCACAATTTCAATCACCGTGTTTTCATCAACCCTGAGAAAACTTCCGTCAAGGAACTTCACAAGGACAAAAGATTTTTCATCTGTTTTGATAAGTGCCCCAGATTCAAGCCCCAATCCTTTCTGAGCTGGTTTCCATTCTTCAATTTTTGGCGGTTTATGATATGCTTTGTTCTTAACAAGTTGGATAACAGCAATTGTTGGAGCATAGCTAACAAAACCCAAAAACAAAATTGCAAATGTTAAAATTAGCCCAAGTTTAAAAATTTCCCTTTTCATCTTTCCAAATCAAAATTTATTTTTCTTCAATTATTACTTCGTATTTACCCTTGTCCATTAAAAGTTTAAGGATTTCCTCAATTTCAGCTGGGGTTGCTGGTCTTCCATCAACTAAAATCACAAGGTCAGACACAATATCATTCAGCAAATCTGCAAGTTCAGAATTGCCACTTGACCTTAAAACCTTTACAAGATTTTCAAGATTTCGCCTCTGATCGGGAGTAAGGCTTGGGGTTATTCTCGTTGTGACTGGCACACCAAGCTTAACATCAAAGCTCCATATTTCACTTTTAACCTCCTCCGTCCCACGACTGCCCTGAATATATGACTTAACATACCAGAAATATGTCTTGCCATCTTCAAGTGGGAGAGCTTCCTGAGGATACTGAACCTGAGTTTCGGTTGTTTTATACTTCCATCTCAAATTTCTATCACCTGAAACAACCTCCTCAGGTGTTTCTTGATTCGGAAGCTTCTCATAAACAGAAATCTCAAATTCTTTAAAATATGGAGCAATCCACTTGAAAATTGGAAATTGCGTCCTTACCTCGGATTGATACGCCGGTGAAACAAGGTCAATCCTTGATGGATTCGTCACCTCATAAACCTTCTCCCATGAGTCAAGAATTGAAAGTTCCGCTTCGTTCAAGATTTGAATCAAAAACCTATATCTTCCAGCTGGTAATCTTCCCGTTGATTGAGCGAGATCTTTTATCCTTTTTATCTTATCCTCATAAATTTGCGTTCTTCCTCCATCGCTTTTTATACCCGTTCGCCCCGAAGCAAGATCTTGATTGGTAAAACTTAATCCACCCCTTTCCACTGTGAATGGCAAACTCCATGCGTCAGCTAAAATATCTTCAGGCTCATTCCCTATTCTCACAAATACTTGAAAATGCAGCTTCACTCTAATCGGGTCGCCAGAATTCGTGATCATTACAGTAAATAAAAGCGGTAAATCCTTTAACTTACTAACATCAAGATCAGCGATATTCACTTGGTCAAGTGTGGCTGGAGCAGTAACTTGTATCCTGACTTGCCCAAGGGCAAGCGTTGTAAAAAGTATAAAAATCAAAAATTTTTTCATAACACACTCCAAAATTTTATTTTTATCCTCGTTTCAAATTTAAATCTCGCCATGTTTTTAATTCAGTGAGTAAAATCACAAGTCAAAAATGAACGATATCGTTATAAAGCACAAATATCATCAAAATTATAAGAATGACGATGCCAACCTGCTGAATTGCAATTTTAACTTTATATGAAAGTTCCTTTCTTATAATTCCTTCAATTATCAAAATTGCAAGGTGTCCTCCATCAAGTCCAGGGAAGGGGAAGATGTTAAGAAATGCAAGACTTATGCTCAAAATAGCCATAAATCCAAGGAAGGCGGTAAAACCTATATCCGCACTTTGAGTAGCAAATTTCGCAATTCTTATAGGTCCAGCAATCCCCTTCTGAATAGGAATTTTCCCAGTGATGAGCTGTTTTATACCACTTATGGTTAAAGCCGAAACCCTATAGGTTTCTCTAACTCCAATCCACAGTGCTTCAATTGGATTATAGCTTTCTTTTTTCACTGGACCATTGTAAACGCCTGTAATTTGCACCCCAATTCTTCCATCAGGATCGGGGGTTACCTTTTGTTCAAAAATTTTATCATTTCGTTTTATTTTCAATGTTATCTCTTTGCCAGCGTTTGATCTTATAATTGATGTAAGTTGTGAAGGACTATAAATTCTTTCATCATTTGCCGAAATTATCACATCTTTGGGTTGTATCCCAATTTTTTCAGCTGGACGACCTGGTTCAACTGCCATCACCATCGTTTCAATATGCTTAGGCAAAATTCCAAGAATTTCCTCAGATGAAAACTCGGGTATTTTCTCACGTGGAATCAATATAAACTTTTTCTCGCCATCACGCTGAACCTCAAATAGAAGATCCTTGTTCAAATCATCAACGAAAGCTATTCTTATTATATCGTCCCAATAATTTATCCTTTTCCCATTCAAAGTTAAAACTTTATCACCTTCTTTAAATCCCGCTTCAAAAGCGGGCGAATTCGGAACTATATATCCAACCTCATTCACATCTCTGAATGTTTTACCTTGAACCATAAAAACCGCCCAAAAAAGAAACACAGCAAGAAGCATGTTCATAATTACACCAGCTGTTATAACAAAAAATTTTTGATAGAACGGTCTGCTTCTAAACTCGTAGGGCTCGGGCTTTGAACCCAAGAAACCTGTATCCAAGCTTTCATCAACCATACCAGCAATTTTAACATAACCCCCCAAAGGAAAAGCAGAGATTCTATAATCTGTCTCACCAATTTTCTTGCCAATTAACCTCGTCCCAAATCCAATAGAGAAAACCTCAACTCGCATCTTTGAAAGCTTTGCAGCTATGAAATGACCAAATTCATGGACGAGAACGAGAACACCAATTGTTATAGCAAAGTAAAATATTGTCTTTATTACCTCCATCTTAACTTATTTCCTCCAAATTTTTTACAAATTTTCTTGTTTCTGAATCAACCCTTAAAATGTCTTCAAGTTCAGGGTTAAATTTAGGTTTATGCGCATCAATTGCTCTCTTTATTATCTCTGGTATCTTCGTAAATTTGATTTTTTTATTAAGAAAAGCTTCAACAGCAACCTCGTTTGCAGCATTTAAAACAGTCGGATAAGTCCCTCCAATACTTGCAACCTCATAGGCAATTCTTAAACATTCAAATTTATCAAGGTCCGGTTCAAGAAATGTCATTTGACCAAGTTTTACAAAATCCACTCTACCATAATCTGCATAGGTTCTCTCAGGGTAAGTCAAAGCATATTGAATTGGAATTTTCATATCTGGCACACCAAGTTGCGCTTTTATAGAACCATCAACAAATTCAACCATGGAGTGAATCACCGACTGTGGATGAATTACAACCTTTATTTTATCAACGCTTAACCCAAAAAGCCAGTGTGCTTCTATCACCTCAAGCCCTTTATTCATCAAAGTTGCAGAATCAATTGTTATCTTATTTCCCATTTTCCAGTTTGGGTGTTTCAACGCTTCTTCAACTGTTACATTTTCAAGCTCAACTTTATCCCTGTAAAGAAAAGGTCCACCAGAGGCGGTCAAAATTATTCTGTTAATGTCTGAAACATTCTCTCCAACGAGGCACTGAAAAATAGCATTGTGTTCGCTATCAACAGGGATAAGTTCAACATTATTTTCCTTTAAAAGTTTTGTGATTATCTCACCTGCGACAACAAGTGTTTCTTTATTTGCAAGGGCGATTCTCTTTCCGCTTTCAATTGCTTTTATCGTCGGCTTCAATCCAGAAAATCCAACAAGTGAATTTAAAACAACATCAACATCATCTCTGCTAACAACCTCAAGCAATCCTTCTTCTCCAGAAAGAACTTCAATCTCGCCATTGACAAAATTTGAAAATTCCCTTGCTTTTTCTTTATCAAAAATCACCACACCTCTTGGTCTTAAGAGCTTTACTTGCTCAAAAAGAAGCTCTATGTTTTTATTTACCGCAAGATAAGTAACCTTAAATCGGTCAGGAAAATTTCTAATTACTTCAATTGCATTTCTTCCTATTGAGCCAGTTGACCCAAGGATTGCGATATTCTTCATCACCGTCAAAAAATTTTTTCAAGCTTATCACAAAAACAATTTATGAAACTACAAAAAATAAAACAAATTTAACCGATAATTTGAAATGTAAAATCGTTATTAAACACCCCCACAATTCAAAACACAAGAGACAGGGACTTCTACTTTACCAAAACCATTTTCCTAACCTTGAGAAATTGTCCAGCTTCAATTCTGTAGAAGTAAACACCCGAAGGCAAATCCTCTGCTTCAAACTTTACAGTGTGAATCCCAGCCTCAAGCTCTTCATCAACAACAGAAGCAATGAACCTTCCAAGAACATCGTAAACATAAAGTTTAACATACATACGTTGAGGCAAACTAAACCTTATCAAGGTTGATGAATTAAATGGATTTGGGTAATTTTGTTCAAGCGAAAATTCCAATGGCAATGTATTATCTGCAACAGCAGTAATTCTTCCGCCAACTTGTAAATCATCAAAATAAATTTCTCCCTCTTTATCAGCACCTTGGGATTGTCTTATGACAATGCTGTGAAATTGCTTGCTTGAGCCAGGAACAGACGAAATTGGGAATGAGATAAACCTCCATCCATACCAATTTACAGGACCAAGATTTACAATGTAATTATTTGGATTGTAAAACCAGAATTCAAGTTGATTTCCACTCAAATCACCATAAACCCACAGTCCAATATCTCCACTCGCATCTGAAACTGTCGGCTTTGAGGAATTATAAACTCTTACAACTCCGCCAGTTTCACCGGTGAATTTATAAATTAATTTACCAGAGTTTGAAGCACTTATCTTTTTCTCCCCGGAGATAACGAAATTAGTTACGCTTGTGTCTATACCTGTTGTGCTTCCGCTTTGAGTTGGTTTCCACCACGAACCAATTGTTTCAAAAGAATCAATTACATTTCCACGATAGAAAATCCCCGGCTCGGTTTTGAAAACAAAAACATAATCAGATGTCGTTGCATTGCCAAATAAATCCTTTAGACCAGCCAAAAACTTAACTTTGTAAATTTTATCGTTTGAAAGCGGACTTGAAGGTTTAAATGTAACTATACTTTTGTCATTCTTTATAACATGTTTACCCCCCGTAATTGAAATAGTCTGATCATTTTCATCAACTAACTTAACTCTGCTTGCCAAACTTGCGCTTTCAATCGGCTCGTTGAATACAAATTTCATCTCTGCGTATATACTCACATTCTCACCCGTTGGATAACCCTTTTCAACAATTGGGGGATAGATATCAGGTGCGGTCGTCGTAAACTCAATGTAATACGGATCTCCTGGCACTCCATCGCCATCACCGTCAATCTTTAAACCAAAAACACTTTTAGCTCCTGTATCAATCTTTATCGTGTATGTTGTTGAAAATTCCCAAAACTTGTTAGGTTTTATCTCAAGCGTTCGCTGATCAGAACTCCATATAAATGTCACCGTATCAGCAGGAGTTATAATAAGATTTGTTTCAACAGATGCTTTATCCATTGGCACAGAAAAATTAATCACAACAGATTTATAAGCAAGAAAATTACGAGCCCCGGACTCAGGCACAACTGAAATAACTTTCGGCGGAACTTGGTTAGAACGAATTAAACTTAAATAATAACTCCAGTTCCATCCAGATCCCGGGTCTGTATGATTATTGCAGGATGTAGGATAAGTTGATATAGGGTCATAAGTGGCAAAATCCCATTCTTGACGGACAACTGGCCACTGCGGTTGTTGCCAGAAATTATGCCCAATTAGGTGATTACTATCTACCGGGATTGTCCACCTATTAACCATATTTCTCACAAGTTTGGCGGATTCAAGATACATAACAGGGGTAAACCAACGATTTGGATCTTCAATATAACCTTCATGTTCAATCCCAAGTGTGAAATTATTCCAACATCTTGCATGCCACGCTTTGTCTTTTTCTCTTACAAGTTGAACTATATACCCATCGGAACTCCGAATAACATAGTGTGCGCTCGCATTTGATGCTGGATTTTTCAACCAAGAAACTGAACCAGCAAAACTCCCTTGAGTCACATGAATTACAATTCTCGTTGTGTAAGGTCTATTTTCCGTATAATTTGGGCTCGGATCCCAAACAGCTGGGGGATAATCTTCTGAATTTATTTCATCTGGCTTTACAATTTTTAAATTTGCTCTTTCAAATAAATCATCTGGAAAAATTGACATATCAATTTCCCTTTTCTCAATCTTTATACCAAACCCTTCAAACCCTGTTGACAAAACCTTATAAACATCGTATGCAAAAATCTGAGCTATCTCTGGTTGAGGAATTCCGCTGAACTTTGCGAGGACATCTTTATAATCTTCAATCTTTGCAACTCCCTTTTTCAATCCCCTTTCCTTTGAAAGTTTGGCAAGCAACGCAGCTGCAGCTCTTATGTTCTGATATAAATCTTTCTTGACGACCTCCACTGGAACGCCAATCAATTTAGCTCCTTCAACTAAACTATGTCCAAACCAATCATCATCGTGCAAGCCCATTATCCCATAAGCAGGCGGTTTACCATTGCAAGCTGGTTCAAGTTTTTCAGGCTCAATATGAACCCATCTTGTATTCACAAATGCAATCGCTTCAAGTAATTCAGCTGGGACACCAAATTCGTCACCTGCAAGTTGAAAATACTTCTTCAGGTCATCAGCAGAAACGCCAACATATAAAAACAGCGTAAAAATTATGATTAATCTTCTCATAAAAAGTTCACACAGAGTTTTTGTTTTTCTCATCTATAAAATAATGAAATGATTAAATATTGCGCAATAATTTAGTGCAGATTTTACCCCGAGATAAAAAATCCCTCTTCACCGCTTTTAAAACCGAGTCACAAACTGTTTTGCTGTTGCTGGGCTATTGTTCTATTTTTTATTTTCTCATTTTAAATCTTATTGGCACCACTACTCTTGCCTTTGCTGGCTTGCCTTGATGATAGGGTGATGTAAATTTCGTCTGTAAAACAGCATCTCTTGCTACCTCATCACAACCGTAACCTATTCCCTTTATAACTTCAGCAAAATCAACTTCTCCATTTTCATTTATATAAGCCATCACATACACAGTTCCCTCAATTCCGTTTTTTATCGCGCTATCTGGATATTTAATTTTCTTCTGAATTGCTTCTAATCCACCTATTATCCCTGGCGGGGTATCTACTATCATAGCATAACTTTCTTTATTGATTTCAGCCTTCGGGGTCAAAGGCAATATCTCGGAATTTAATTCCCCATTTTCTTTTGACTTTTGACAGGCAATAAAAATCACCGCCAACATAAGAATAAAAATTTTCCGAACCATAATTTTCACTCCTTTTATTTTTCTTTTATTTTCATATCAGGGTAAACTATGACCTGCGGTATTCCATAAACAACCACGATTCGTGTTTTTTCCTTGTGAACTGGAACCTGGAACTTACCTTGTTCAACCATCATCGCTTTATCATAGACAAAAACAGCAAGCAAAAAGGAAAGTAAAAACAACATAACCACAACTGCCGAAAGAAGTCCCGTTGGAATAGGAATTTCAACCTTTAAAGATCTCACAAATCTTCTTATCAAGTTTCCTTTTCCTTTAACTTCAAATTCTTCTACCTCGGGAAATTCAATTTTATCTTTACTTGCATCAACTTTAAATTTAAGTGTGACTTTTAAAAATTCCTGACAATCAAGGCATGAAAAAACATGAGAAAACGCATAATCAATGTTTTCATTGAGTTCCCCATCAACAAAACAACTAAGTATTTCTTGAATATCTTCGCATTTCATTTTACTCATCTCCGTAATATTTTTTGTAAATTTCTGCTAATTTTCTTCTCGCTTTGAAAAGTTTTGCCTTAACAGCCGAAACGCTCGTGTCAAAAATTTTTGCTATTTCGCTATAACTTAAACCGTTCCACTCTCTCAAAATCAAAATCGCTCTATAATCGTCATCAAGTAAGTTCAAAATTCTTTGCAATTTCTCTTTTGCGTCAATGACTTCAAAATTTTTTTCAACATCACAACCTGAATTTATCTCAACACTATCAACCTGAATTTTTTCTCTCCTATCTCGCAGAAAGTTTAAACATCTATTTTTGGCTATTTTAAAAAGCAAAGTTGAAAGGGAAAAAGAAGCAGGTTCAATCAAATTTTTATTTTCATATATCTTCATAAAAACATCATGAACTATGTCAATTGCCGTATCTTCATCAAAAACCATCCGCAAACAAAATCTATATAGTGGAAGTTTAAATTTCTCATAAATTTCCTTAAACGCTAATTCATCTCCATTTTTAACTCTTTCAAATATTTCCCAATCACTTTCTGGCACCTCTCAATATGCTCATTTTAAAGGGAATTTGATTCCTTTCTACCTATATAACCCCAAAGGTGTGAAAAGGTTTCTGCAAATCTTAATAAGGGTAAGCCCCCACCGAAGTGGGGACAGTTTTCACACATCAAAATAAATAACGAACTCATATGGATGAGGACGCATACGCATCGGGTTTACTTCTTTTTCCCATTTATATTTTATCCACGCTTCTATCACATCCTCTGTAAAGACATCGCCCCTTAAAAGAAACTCATGATCCTTTTCAAGCGCTCTTAGCGCTTCTTCAAGTGAACCTGGGGTTGAAGGAATGTTTTTTAATTCCTCTGGCGGAAGAGCGTAGATATCCTTATCTAATGGTTCGCCGGGGTCAATTTTGTTTATGATTCCATCAATCCCGGCCATAAGCATTGCTGAGAAAGCAAGATACGGGTTGCAAGAACCATCGGGAAATCTCACTTCAATTCTCTTTGCCTTTGGACTTGATGAGTAGACGGGGATACGGATTGCTGCGCTTCTATTCCGCTGTGAATAAGCAAGATTTACAGGGGCTTCAAATCCAGGGACAAGGCGTTTATACGAATTAGTTGTCGGATTTGTGAAAGCACATAAAGCTGGGGCATGTTTTAAGATTCCACCGATGTAATAAAGTGCAATTTCACTTAAATTCGCATAACCATTGCCGTAGAACAATGGTTGTCCATTTTTCCACAGACTTTGATGACAATGCATCCCAGAACCATTATCCCCAAACAATGGCTTAGGCATAAATGTAGCGGTTTTTCCATGTCTTCGTGCAACATTCTTAACAATATATTTAAAGATCAAAAGGTTATCTGCACATCTCACAAGTGGAGCAAAGCGAAAATCAATCTCACATTGACCTCCAGTTGCAACCTCATGATGTTGCGCTTCAACTTCAAGACCACATTGCTCCATAATCAACACCATTTCATTTCTTATATCATTGAGCGAGTCAGTCGGGGGAACAGGGAAGTAACCTTCTTTATATCTTGGCTTATAAGCAAGATTTGGCTTTTCATCTCGCCCTGAATTCCACTGCCCTTCAATTGAATCAATGTAATAATATCCCTCATGCGCATTCTGATCAAAACGAACATCATCAAAGATGAAAAATTCCGCCTCCGGTCCAAAATAAACCGTATCAGCAATTCCTGTTGACTTCAAATACATTTCCGCTTTTTGAGCAATATAACGAGGACATCTTTCATATTTTTCTTTCGTTAAAGGATCATAAACATCACATATTAAGCTTATCGTTGGAACCTCAATAAATGGATCAATGAAAGCAGTTGTCGGATCAGGGATAACGAGCATATCGCTTTCATTTATGCTTTTCCATCCACGGATGCTTGAACCATCAAATCCAAATCCCTCTTCAAACGATTTTTCTGTTAACTCATGCACAGGGACGCTGAAATGTTGCCATTGACCTGGGAAATCCATAAACTTTAAGTCAACCATTTTAACTTTGTGTTCTTTGATCATTCTAAAAACATTTTCAATTGCTTCGTTTTTCATGAGATTTTATCAATTTTGTTTTTAATTTATTGTTTAGTTGTTCCCTTTATACCTGGGATATATTCCGCTATTTTTTCAACGACATTTTTATCCACCTTCGCAAAATCTATTAATTCCCTCAAAATTGGGATCAAAGCGCTTGCTCCAATTATTGCGTTGATGATTCCAACTGGAATTGAGGAAGATTGCAAATTGTCGGGGCGATACCCATCTATTTGAAGTATTTTAATTCCCTCTATATTTTTTGCGGGCGCCATAAGCTCGCCCAATATACTTGGGGCTTTTTCAATTAAATTCAATAGAATGTCTCTGTTGATTATCTTTTCGCTTAAAACATTTTCCGCCTCAAATTTCTTCATTCTAACAAAGGCTTCCGATTCACCCTCTTTCATCTTTGATTTAGCCAATATCTCAACCGCTTTAGCTTTTTGCTCAGCGACTTCAAGTTCCTTCAATGCTTCAATCAATGCGATTTCCTTCAATCTCTCAGCTTTTGCTTTTTCCGCAACCGTTATTATCTTTTGCTTTGCTTCTTCTTCAACTGCGTTCGCTTGCAACCTCAAAGCCTCAGCCTCTGCTTTTTCCTTTTCTTTAAGCAAAATTGATATTTCAACATCACGCTTTAATTGCTCAATCACCCTTTGCTTTTCAATCTCGGCTTCCTCTTTAAATTTTGCCTGTTTTACCAAAGCTGTTTCACTTTGAATTTCAGCCTCTCTTATAGAACGTTCCTTTTGGATCACAGCCTCACGGGCTATCCTATCTTGCTCAGCTTTAAATTGCTCAATTTCAGCATACCGTTTCGCTTTATATGTCTCCACCTGATAACTTTGATCAGCTTCAGCAAAAGCCTTATCCTTGTCAAGTTGGAGTTTCAATTTGAAGGTTTCAACATCCTTTTGCTTTATCGCAACTTCTGTTTCCCTTTCTATTTCGTTCCTCTCCTTCAACCTCATTGAAGTTTGAGCTGTTATCTGCCTTAATCCCTCCGCATCAAATATATTGTTTGGGTCAAAATAGTTTTTATCTGTTTGATCAAGGTAATATACGGAGACATTTTCAAGTGTAAGTCCATTTTGAAGAAGGGCATCTTTTAAGTTTTCCATAACCCTTTCTTCAAATAATCGCCTATTCTCATGAATTTCAACCATATCCATTGTCGCAGCAACAGCTCTTAATGCTGAGATAAGTTTTTCCTCAACAAGAGTTTTTATTCCATCTTCAGAAAACGAGCTCTCACCCAAGCTTCTTGATGCCATCTCTATGCTTTTCTCGGTTGGTTCAACTTTGACATAAAATTCAGCTCCAATGTCAACTCTTAACTTATCTTTCGTTATAAAAGCCTCACGACCTGATTTAAAAACCTCAAGCTTATATGTTTTAAGCGATATCCATTGAATGTCCTGAATTATAGGTAAAACAATTGAACCGCCATCTATCACAACTTTTCTACCCCCGAATCCAGTCCTCACAAAAGCAAGGTGTGGTGGAGTCTTAACATAAAGTAAGGTAAATGCAAGAATAGAAATTGTAAGCAAAGCGAAAAAAACAAAAATAACCCACAGCATACTTAACACCTCCTTTTATTACTCTTTTATAATTTTTATCTTAAATCCTTTAAAACCCGCTCTACTCAAAACTTTAGCGAATTTTTCAACTATGACATCTGGATTGCCCTTTGAAAATAAAATTTCGTCCCCAGAAAATAATTTAACATTCGGATATATCTCCTTAAATTCCAAGGGTAATTTTCTCCAATCCCCCGAACACATCTGACGCCATAGATTGATAAATACTTTCTTATCCAGATTCTCAACCTTGATTTTGAAACTTTTATTTTCATCTGCCCTTTCCGCCTCAAGTATCTTGGGCTTTTCCAAAGTGATTGGAGGTTTTCTCTTTGATACTTTCTTAACTTCGGGAACTTTTTCATGTTCAATTTCCTGAAACTCAACTGCAAAAGAACTTGACCCAAGGATTGAAAATTCAGGATAACACACCTGACCATGTTCAGTAAGATCAAGCCCATCAATTTCCTCTTGCTCTGAAACTCTTAATCCCAAAATTTCTTTTATAATAAGCCAAAGAACAAATGAAATCGTGAATGCAAATACGCCAACAACAATCACACCCAAAAGTTGCACTTTTAACAACTTTACCATCCCGTTTATTAAACCTTCTTCCTCATGAAATAAACCTACCGCAAGCGTTCCCCAAATTCCATTTATCAAATGAACAGATATAGCCCCAACTGGATCGTCAATTTTAAGCTTATCAAACAACAAAACGGAAAAGACAACGATCACACCAGCCGTAAAGCCAATTAAAAGGGACGAAAAAACTGAAACATAAGCACACGGAGCGGTTATAGCAACAAGACCGGCAAGACATCCATTAAGGACCATCGTTAAATCAGGCTTCCTCAAGAAAACCCATGATGTTATTAAGGCTGACAAAGTTGCTGAAGCTGCGGACATATTCGTAACTGTTGCAATTTTTGCTATATATGAGAAATTTGCCGACATAGTTGACCCGGGATTAAAACCAAACCATCCAAACCACAAGATAAACGCCCCAAGCGTAGCAAGTGTTAAATCATGTCCAGGGATTGGATTAATCTTTCCATTTTTATATTTGCCGAGCCTTGGACCAAGTAATATCGCTCCTGTAAGCGCAGACCAGCCACCAACGGAATGAACCACAGTTGAACCAGCAAAATCAAGAAATCCGAGTTTACTAAGCCATCCACCACCCCAAATCCAGTGCCCAACAACTGGATAAATAAACGAAATCATCAAAAATGAAAAAATTAGAAAACTTTTAAACTTTATCCTTTCCCCAACAGCTCCGGACACAATTGTCGCAGATGTTCCAGCAAAAACAAGTTGAAAGAAAAATTTCGCCCATAATGGAACTGATGCCCAACTTATTGCTTTATACACGCCAAGATAACTTTCGCCAGTCGCAGGGGAATTATCCTGCCCCGAAACAAACCATAAACCTTTGATACCGAAAAAATCATTCCCATCTCCAAACATAATACCCCAACCTATGATGAAAAAAGAAATTGAAGAAACAGAAAAAACAACAAAATTTTTCATTAAGATATTAACAGCATTTTTACTCCTTTGAAGCCCCGCTTCAAGCATTGCAAAACCAAGATTCATGAAAAAAACAAGAAAACCAGCTATCATAGTCCAAACCGTATCAGCAACAATTTTAAATTCGCCCACAGATAACACCTCCGTTTAAAAACTTTAGTTCAATCCTCATTAAAAATTTTTATTCTCGTTGTTTCCTTAATCGTTGATAAAACGATATTCGTCTTAGTCCCAGTAACACCTGGCCAAGATTGAATTCTCGCAAGAAGTTTTTCAAGCGTTGATGTGTTCTCAGTTTTAACTTTCAAAAGGTGTGATCCCTCACCCGTGATTGAATGGCACTCCAATATCTCCTCAACCTCCATAGCCCTCTCAATAAATAAAGGATAATTCCTTGACGAATCAATGTAAACAAAGACAAATGCTGTTATATCCTTCCCCAGCTTCTTTGAATCAAGTAAGGCGGTATATCCTTTTATTATCCCTTCATCTTCAAGCTTTTTTAACCTTTCGCTCACCGATGGAACAGAAAGTCCAACGATTTGAGCAAGGTCATTACGCTTTATCCTTCCATTTTTCTGGAGAATGTCTAAAATTTTAAGGTCAATATCGTCAATTTTTAACATAATTTTAGGTCAATTTTTATTTTTGCCTAAATTTTTTAGGAGAAAATACGCTTAAATATAACAAATAAAAATTAGATTGTCAAGTGGGGGAGGGGCTATAATAGCGCAGGATTTTATCTTTGCTAATTTCAAGTTCTTCAAACGGGATTGAATTTATCTAAAAATTGTTTTAAATTTAGAAAAACTCATTAAATGGAGATTTAAATGGCGAATGCAACAAGTAAAATAATTGAAGCAATAAAAGCCGTAATTTTGCCTGAAATTGAAGTTATAAAACAAGACATTTCTAAACTTCACGGACGAATGGATGAATTCTCTGCACGCCTTTCCGATACAAACGCTTACATTAACGAAATAAGTCGCAGAATTGATGAGCTAAGAACCGAACTATATGCAAAAATTGATGAAATGAGAGCCGAACTATACGCAAGAATTGATGGGTTGAGAGCTGAACTATACGAAAGGATTGATGGATTAAGAACCGAGTTAAACGCAAGGATTGACGAAACAAGATCTGAGTTGAGTTTAAGAATTGATGATACGAATAAAAGGATTGATGATACAAATAAAAGAATTGATAATGTGGTATTTATGATAAATTCATTGGTTGAAAAAATTGGCGAACTTACAAGAGAGGTTGAATCTCTGAAAAAGGAAAATGTTGTCATTGGAGATATTTTAAGGCGACTTCAAAAGATTGAAGATAAGGTTTTATCTTGAAGATGGATTTTATTTATAAACTCAAAAAAGCACTTGCAAAAAATAATTCCCTTCTTTGCATTGGGCTTGATACCAACATTGAAAAAATTCCAAATAATTTTCCAAAATCAATTAATTCTATTTTGGAGTTCAATCGCAATATAATTGAAGCAACTTACGATGTTGTTTGTGCTTATAAAATTAACACCGCATTTTATGAGGCGCTTGGTGCCCGTGGATTTGAAATTTTAAAATTAACAATTGATGCAATCCCTAAAGATATACCTGTTATCCTTGATTCAAAGCGTGGTGATGTACGCTCAACTAACGAAATGTATGCAAAAAGTTTGTTTGTTGAACTTGGGGCAGATGCAATCACAGTTAATCCATATTTTGGAGTTGAATCAATTGAACCATTTGTAAAGTTTGAGGATAAATTTGTGTTCGTTGTGGTTTTAAGCACAAATCAGGGAGCTTTTGACTTTCAATATCTAAAATGTGCTGATAAATTTGTTTTCCAACATATTGCAGAAAGATTTATAAGTTCAAAGTTTAAAAATCTTGGTTTTGTTGTTGGGGCAACGAAAGGAGAAGACATAAAACTTGTTCGTGAATTATCCGATGAAACATTGTTTTTAATACCGGGAATTGGAGAGCAAAAAGGGAATCTTGAACTTGCGTTGAAATATGGGGTTAACAAAGATAAAATTGCTCTTATAAATGTAAGTCGTGCAATTATTTATGCCTCAAATTCCAAAAATTTTGCTCAAAAGGCAAGGGAAAAAGCGGTGGAATTTAAAGAAAAAATAAACAAAATTTTGGAAAACATATGAAGGAATCATTTGCCGAGATCTGGGCTCTTTTTAAAGAATTCTTCTCAAATTTTATCTATATTCTTTACATTATTTTCACGCTTGTGCTTTTATACCTTGTATGGCATCTCCAAACAAAAGTTGGTTGAGCTCCATTCTTTGATTTTTTCTTCGCAATTAGTAAAATTTGAAAAAATATTACAATTTAAAAACAAAAATAAGACCCTAAATGAGGTTATCTTCTGGGTTTGTTCCAACTTTGAAAGAGGATCCTTCTGATGCAACCATGCCAAGCCATAAGCTGATGATAAGAGCCGGACTTGTTCGACCACTTGCAGCCGGAGTTTATTCTTTTCTTCCACTTGGATGGAGAGTTGCAAAAAAAGTTATGCAAATAATTCGCGAAGAAATGGATGCTATTGGTGGGCAAGAATTTCACCTTCCTGCTTTAAATCCAATTGAACTATGGGAGGAAACTGGTAGATTACGCGATTTCGGTGATGTGATCTTTCAATTGAAAAATAGACCTCTTGTTTTGGCACCCACACATGAAGAGGTTATTTGCCTTATCGCAAAGCACCATATAAAATCGTATAAAGATTTACCCCAGATATGGTATCAAATTCAAACTAAGTTTAGAAATGAACCTCGCCCAAGGAGTGGAGTTATAAGAGGAAGACAATTTATAATGAAAGATTCATACAGTCTTGATGCCTCATGGGAAGGGCTTGATAAATCTTACGAACTTCATAAACAAGCATACATAAAAATTTACACAAGGTGTGGGCTAAAATTTTTCATCGTTGGTGCTTCAACTGGAGCAATGGGTGGCTCCGCATCTGAAGAATTTATGGTTGAATCACCATATGGAGAAGATACCGTTGTTTTATGTGATAAATGTGGTTATGCTGCAAATACAGAAATAGCTCAATCAAACGTTCCACCAGCAAAAAGATATCCCGAAAGCAAACCACTTGAAGAAATTTATACCCCAAATGTTAGAACGATAAATGAACTGGCTCAATTTTTAAATGTCCCAACAGATATACTGGCTAAATCGCTTGTCTACAAACATAATGGACAACCTGTCTTGATTTTAATGCTCGGCAATGACCAACTTGTTGAAGCAAAACTTCTAAAAGCACTTGGTGGCGGTGAAATAACTCCAATGGAACCAGATGAATTAAAAAATTTAACAGGAGCTAATGCAGGTTCAATTGGACCAATTGGATTGAAAAACTTTAAAATTATAGCTGACGCCCGATTGAAAGGGGCAAATAACTTAATAAGTGGAGCAAATAAAGACGACTATCACATAGCAAACATTGATATGGAACGAGATGTCAAAGTTGATGGATATTTTGATTTGAGAAAAGTTGAAGCGGGTGAACCCTGTGTCAACTGCGGAAATCCGTTAAGAATTGTCAATGCGATTGAAATTGGACACATATTTAAACTTGGAACGAAATACTCTGAATCAATGAAAGCAACCTTTCTTGATGAGAATGGACAAGAAAAACCAATAATTATGGGAAGTTACGGCATCGGCGTTGAAAGAATAATCGCCTGTCATATTGAACAAAATCATGATGAAAATGGGATAATTTGGGATAAAGCGATCGCACCATTTCATGTTCATCTAATATCTGTAAATACAGAAAACCCAGTTGTCGTTGAAACAGCTGATAAACTTTATGAAAAATTCAACAGGGAAAAAATTGAAACAATTTATGATGATAGAATGGATGTAAGCCCTGGGTTTAAGTTTAAAGACGCTGATCTACTTGGAATGCCTTTGCAGGTAATTGTAAGCGAGAGAAATTTAAAAAATAACCAGGTTGAAATAAAGATAAGAAAGTCGGGTCAAAGAATATTAATAAACCTTGAAGATGTCGTTCAGAAGATAAAAGAAATTCTTGAGTTATAAAATTAACACATCTACAGCCATGGTCACTGAATATAAATTTTTCATCAATGGTGAATGGAGAACTTCTCCAAGAAAAATCCAAATCAAAAGCCCCTTCAACGGGGAAATTGCTGGCGAAGTTTATCTTGCTTCGCCAGATGATCTTGAAGATGCTGTCATCTCAGCGCAAAACGCTTTTGAAAAAACAAAAGAAATCCCATCCCACAAAAGAGCTGAAATACTTGAATTTATCTCAAATGAAATAGCAAAACGCCGTGAAGATTTTGCCCAGATGATAACAAGGGAAATGGGAAAGCCAATAACTTTCTCGCGAGCAGAGGTTGATAGAGCAATTTTCACATTCAAAATCGCAAGTGAGGAAGCAAAAAGAATTAATGGTGAAATCATACCACTTGATTTAGCATCTCATTCAGAAAAAAGATTAGGGCTTGTTAAAAGATTTCCAATCGGAATCATACTTGCCATAACTCCGTTCAACTTCCCGCTGAATCTTGTTGCCCATAAGGTTGCCCCAGCGATAGCCAGCGGAAATGCAATAATTCTAAAACCATCTTCTCAAGCACCCATCGTGAGCATAATGCTTGCTGAAATAATTGAAAAATCTGGTTATCCAGCTGGTGGATTTAACCTCGTCCCTTGCAAATCTGATGAAATTGAGCTTCTCGTAAGAGATGAACGAATAAAAATGGTTACATTTACAGGGAGTAGCGAGGTTGGTTGGAGATTAAAAAATATAGCTGGAAAGAAAAAGGTCACACTTGAACTCGGTGGAAATGCTGCAGTTGTGGTTGAACCAGATGCTAACCTTGACTTCGCTGTTAAAAGAATCGCCCTTGGCTCTTTCGGTCAAGCAGGGCAATCCTGTATAGCTGTCCAGAGAATTTATGTTCACAAAGATATCTACCCTGAATTTGAAAAACGCTTTGTTGAGGAAACAAAAAAATTAAAAGTTGGCAATCCATTTGAACCAGATACAATAGTTGGTCCGCTTGTTGATGAAAATGCAGCAATAAAAACAGAGAATTGGGTTAACGAAGCAGTCAAAAATGGGGCTAAAATCTTAACAGGTGGGAAAAGAAATTACACATTTTATGAACCAACCATCCTAATTGATGTTAAGCCAGATATGAAGGTAAGTTGCCAAGAAGTATTTGCTCCAGTTGTAACCCTTGAAA
Organism: Candidatus Kryptobacter tengchongensis; assembly: GCA_001485605.1. GTDB lineage: Bacteria > Bacteroidota > Ignavibacteria > Kryptoniales > Kryptoniaceae > Kryptonium > Kryptonium tengchongense. The sequence goes on along the minus strand of FAON01000008.1, from coordinate 174,119 downwards.
AATATGATTCATTTGAAGAGGCAATTCAAATGGTCAACAATTCAAGATATGGACTTCAAGCAGGGATCTTCACAAATAATATCAAAAAAATTTTTTACGCATTTGAGAAAATTGATGTTGGAGGCGTGATAATAAATGATTATCCAACTTATAGAATTGATCATATGCCCTATGGAGGGGTTAAAGATAGCGGATTTGGTCGTGAAGGCTTGAAATATGCAATTGAAGAAATGACGGAACTTAAACTTATGGTGCTTAACCTTGCTTAAACCGCTGGCTCTTCTGGGACAATTATGGCCATGATAAGATAAAGCAATACAGCAATTCCAAGCGAGGATATAGCAAGTATAACCCAAAGGATTCTTACAACCGTTGGATCTGTGTTAAGATATTCACCAAGCCCCCCACACACACCAAATATCATCCGATTTTTCCTTGATCTAAAAAGTCGTTTCATGTTCTCCAACTCTGTTTCATTTTGAGTTTTTTCTTCCTCTATTTTAGCAAGTTGGCTGTCCTGCTTCTTACGTGCATAATTTATTATTAAAAACAGCCCAATCGCAATAAGAAAAACGGGAAAAGCATAATTAAATCCGATTTTAAAAAAGCGCCAGAACGGCCATCCCAAGTTTTCAAGCAACAAACCCAATCCAATAATTATTAAAATCACACCGAATATAAAAAGTATACCTCTACCTGAGGTTTGTGTTTTTTCTTCGGGTTTAAATTTTTCTTCTTTATGCTCAGGATTTACTGGAATTATCAACATACCAGCAATGTAAAGTAATAAACCAATACCACCCATAAAGAAAAGAAGAATGAAAATTATCCTAACGATAACTGGGTCAATTCCAAGATATTCCCCAATCCCACCGCAAACACCATCAATGATTCTATCACGCTTTGATTTGTAAAGTCGCTTCATTTTTAAATTAACTTTTGTTGGTTTTTACTGTTAAATACGGCGCTTTACACCTCATTGTTTCATGCGCCCGCAATTTATAATTTCAGTTTCGGTAACTATAAAATCAACCGGAATATCATTTTGTGACGGTTTTATCTCATCAACAATTTGAAAATTGTAAACGAGAGCAATTTTCGGACAACTCACCTGACTTAAAAATTTATCATAATACCCACCGCCAAAACCTATACGATTTCCAACCCTATCAACCGCAATCGCTGGCACAAGAACGAGATCAATTTCATTTATATCAACATCTATTATTTCCTCTGGTTCAAGAATTCCAAATGTTGATTTTTTAAGATTGGTCAAACTTTTTAATTCCGAATTCCTCAAGATTTTTTTCTCTTTATCAACCACAGGGACAACAACCTTTTTCCCTGAAGAGAGAAGATAACTTATAATTTCAATTGTATCAACCTCATTCTTTTTTGAAGAAACATAGGTATGAACTGTTTTTGCGTCGTTAAAAACTGACAAGGTTTTTAAATTTTGAAAAATCAATCTGCTTTTCTTTCTTGCTTCATCTGGATCAAGTGAGTTCCGAATTGATAAAATTTGCTCTCTTATCGTTTTTTTGGATGGGGACATAAAATAAATCTTTAAAAGCTCATTATCTCCTTTTCTTTCTGCTCAAGAAGCAGATCAACTTCCTTTATATATTTATCTGTTAACTTTTGAACCTGCTCTTCCGCTCTTTTTCTTTCATCTTCTGAGATATGTTGCTCCTTTTCAATTCTTCTCAAATGCTCGTTTGCATCTCTTCTAACATTTCTTATCGCAACCTTTCCCTCTTCCCCGAATTTCCTAACAAGTTTAACAATTTCCTTCCTCCTCTCCTCGGTTAAAGGTGGGATTGGAATTCGTATAACATTGCCATCATTTGTCGGATTTAATCCAAGGTCGGATGTAAGTATTGCTTTTTCAATTACAGGTATCAGAGATTTGTCCCAAGGTGTGACGGTCAAGGTATGTGGATCAGTTACGCTTACGGTTGCAACCTTGTTAATAGGTAAATGCTGTCCATAATAATCTACCTTAATTCCGTCAAGTAAAGCGGTTGTTGCCTTGCCAGTTCTTATCCTTGCGAGTTCCTGCCTTGTTATCTCAACCGATTTTTTCATCCTTTCTTCAGCATCTTTAAGTATTTCAGGTATTGTTGATGGCGTGCCCATGGCTTAAAACCACTTTGTTTTTACCTTTCTGAGGAAACCTCATTTACATGTACAACTTTTGTTCCAACATTTTCCCCAAGAACTATACGCTTAAGGTTTCCAGGTGTGTTCATGTTAAAAACTATTATCGGTAGACTATTTTCACGACAAAGTGTAATGGCTGTTAAATCCATAACCTTCAGGTCAAGTTTTAAAATATCAAGATAAGAAATTTGGTCAAATTTTACGGCGGAAGGATTTTTCTCAGGGTCAGAGTCATAAATTCCATCAACCCGAGTTCCTTTCAAAATGACATCAGCTTTTATCTCAATTGCCCTCAACGCTGCAGCTGTATCTGTTGTAAAGTAGGGGTTTCCAGTCCCAGCGGCAAATATAACAATCCTACCCTTTTCAAGGTGTCTTATTGCTCTTCTTCTTATAAATGGTTCTGCTATCTGCTCCATCACAATCGCGGTTTGAAGTCGCGTCATAACACCTTTTTTCTCAAGAACGCTCTGTAAAGCAAGTGCATTAATAACGGTCGCAAGCATACCCATTTGATCCCCGACAACTTTATCAATTCCCTCAGCAACTGCATCAACTCCCCTATATATATTGCCACCGCCTATGACAATTCCAATTTGAACACCAAGTTCATGAACTTCTTTAATTTCATCAGCGAATCTATTCAAAACCACTGGATCAATTCCATATCCGCGATCTCCCATTAAAGCTTCCCCACTGACCTTTAGAAGAATTCTTTTATAAACTGGTTGTTGAGGCATTTTGACTTAGATTTTTATTTTCAAGCATAAAAAAAGGTCTCAGAGAAACCTGAGACCTTTTTATCTCTCAACGCTTTCCCCAAGGTAATATCTCACAAATCGCCTTATCACTATGTTTTCACCAAACTTAGCAGCAGCTTCATGGATCAAATCTCTCACGGTTTTGCCTTGATCTTTTATAAATGGTTGATCAAGTAGACACACTTCCTCAAAGAACTTCTCAAGTTTTCCCTGCGCGATTTTTTCTGCTACATCTTCAGGTTTACCCTCTGCAAGTGCCTGCTCTTTATAAATTTCAAATTCCTTTTTCACTATTTCTTCAGGCAATTGCTCTCTGCTAACAACCTTTGGGTTCATTGCTGTTATTTGCATTGCTATATCACGAGCCAACTGTTTAAATTCCTCAGTCCTTGCGACAAAATCAGTCTCACAGTTAATTTCAACAATTGCGCCAACTCTTCCACCTGCATGTATATAAGCTTCAATAAGTCCCTGTTTCGTTTCCCTGTTTGCATGTTTCTCAAGAACAGATGCACCTCTCTTTCTTAGATATTCTATTGCTTTCTCAATATCTCCATTTGTTTCCATAAGTGCTTTTTTGCAATCCATTATACCTGCTCCGGTTTTCTCGCGTAGCGCTTTTATTTGCTCAAGGGTTATTTCCATTTTTCAGCCCTTCAAATTTTTGTTTTTATTTTCGTTCAGCTTCAACAAGAGATCTTTCAGATTCAATAACCGTTTTGGCTTCAAGAATTGCGTCAGTGAAAACTTTTGTGATAAGTTGAATTGATTTAATTGCGTCATCGTTTGCAGGTATCGGATAATCAACCAAATCGGGATCACAATTCGTATCAAGCATTGCAAAAATTGGGATATTTAATTTTCTTGCTTCTGAAACCGCAATATGTTCTTTCTTAATGTCAACCACATAAATTGCCCCCGGCAATGTCACCATATCTCTTATACCGCCAAGGATCTTTTGATATTTCTCTTTTTCACGTAGGATTCTCAATCTTTCTTTTTTCGTTAATTCATCAATTGTGCCATCTGCTTCCATTTTCTCAATGTTCTGCAATTTCTTAACGCTTTTTCTTATTGTGACGAAATTCGTCAAAGTTCCACCAAGCCATCTCTCAATTACATAGGGCATCCCAGCTCTCTCGGCTTCGGTTCTTATAATTTCCCTCGCCTGTTTTTTTGTACCAACAAATAGAACCTGCTTCCCTTGCAATATAATCTTTTTAACTTCTTCACAAGCGATATCAAGATATTCTTGGGTTTTTTTCAAATCAATAATGTGGATACCATTTTTCTCCATAAAAATAAACGGTTTCATCTTCGGATTCCACCGGCGGGTTAAATGCCCGAAATGAACTCCCGCTTCAAGTAACTGCTGAAGCTCAACTCTCGGCATAAAAATTTTTCCTCCATTTTTGTTTTTGGTTTATCCTCTACTCTCCTCACATCTTTGCGGGATTCGGAGCAAATTCCGAACACCTCCGCAAAGATTATCCCATTTAATATGGGACTCGGAGAGTATGTGTAATTATTAAGTTTATCTCTTTGAGAATTGGAATCTTTTTCTTGCCTTTGGCTGTCCATACTTCTTACGCTCAACCATCCTCGGGTCTCTAGTCAAAAGTCCATACTGTCTTAAAATTTTTCTATATGTTTCATCAACTTTTAAAAGGGCTCTGGCTATCCCAAGCCGAATTGCGCCTGCTTGACCTGTTAAGCCACCGCCCTTAACATTTGCGATCACATCAAATTGCCCAAGTGTATTTGTCACAACAAGAGGTTGAACTACATCAACCCTATGTGCCTCAATTGGGAAATAATTCTCAAACTCCCTTTTATTTACAATTATCTTCCCTGTGCCAGGGATCAAGCGAACCCTTGCGACGGATGTTTTTCTTCTCCCAACAGCATCATATGAAATTACAGCCATATCTTTGAACCCTAAGATTTTGTTTTACTTTAAAAGCAATTCTTCTGGTATTGGTTCTGGTTTTTGCGCTTGATGAGGATGCTCAGGTCCAGCGTAAATTTTGAGTTTTTTTATCATTTTCCTCGCAAGCCGATTCTTCGGAAGCATGAGCTTAACTGCATGCCACAGAACCCATTCGGGTTTCCTTTTTAAAAGGTCACGCAAACTTTCAAACTTTTCACCGCCTGGATAACCAGAATGGCTAAAGTAAAATTTCTTCTCCTCTTTCTTCCCGGTGACCTTGATTTTCTCAGCATTGATCACAACAACAAAATCACCACAATCAACATGCGGTGAAAAAATCGGTTTATGTTTTCCTCTTAAAATTCTGGCGATATTACTGGCTAACCTGCCAAGGGTTTGACCCTCCGCATCAATTAAATACCACTTTCTTTGATTGATAACTTCCTCCTTTTTCGGCGAAAATGTCTTGTTTACAATCACATCAAAACGAGCCATTTTTAGGAACCTACCTTTAAATTTTCAATTTTTTGTTTGTAAAAATAACATTTTCAGCTCTAAAAAACAAATTTTTATCCCTAAGTTTCCCAAGCACATAAACCAGAAAAGATACAATTAACCCCGGAAACATCGGCTCAAGCCCAAGCGGATAAATAGGCTCACCAGAGGGCGTTTTAAAAACTTGACCGATAACAAATGAAACAAACGAACAAGTAAAACCTGAAACCATGATCAAAAATGCATGCCTTGGACTTGGAGTTAAACTCTCAAAATAACTTGTGATAACTGGTATCAAAAGCCCAGGTATCGTCAAAGTCCCAATTATATACCAAAGGTCAACAACTGAAGGAAAGTAAATCGCAAGCAAAATTGATAACACAGATGTTATAATAAGCCCTATCCTTGTGTAAAAGTTTATCTTGTTTACTTCATTATGGGTTTTCTTTAGCTTCCAAATTATATCATTACCAATTGTAACTGCCGAAATAAAAACAAGCGTGTTTAAGGTTGACATAATCGTTGCAAGCATCCCGATGTAAAACAAACCTTTCGCAACCTTTGGCAAAACAACCTCAGCAAGTAAAGGATAAGCCATAAGCGGTTGCTCAAGCCCAGGCAATATCGCCCTGGAATAAAGCCCCGCTGTCATAGTCATGAAATCAAAAATCATCCAAAACAAAATTGAAATAAGAATTCCATATTTAGCCGTCCTCTCATCTCTTGCCGCATAGCATCTCTGATAAAAACCAGGATCAACAAGTGTCCAAACCGCTATTAAAAACCAGGCAATTATATACTGAATTGAATTCCCGCCTGTCAATGTCAATACCTCCCTTGGAACATTTGAAACGATAAAGTTAATGCCCCCATACTTTACAATAGCAAATGGAATTATCAAGCTGAAGCCAACAAACATGAGAAAAAACTCAAAAATATCCGTATAAACATCCGCCCTAAATCCACCAGCAAAAAGATAACTTACCGAAAGAAGCGTGCTTATCACAATGCTTAATTTCAAATCAACCCCAAAAATAATCTGAAAAAGAACTCCAAGCATCAAAAAATAAGGAGCGGGTGTGACAAGAATAAGAGTTAAAATCGTCCCCAAAAATGATGTCCTTCTGTCATATACCTGAGCAAGCCTATCAGGAATAGTAAAAAGTTTTGATCTTCGGACTTTCCCTGCAAGAACAAATGCAAAAATAGATCCGAAAACATAATATGGTAATCCAAAAACAAACCAAACAGCCAAACCATGCTTGTATGTAAATTCACCAACTCCAAGAATCCCGCCATACCAGGTTGAGACAAGCGTTGCAACAAACATCGGAAGAGTTAAGCTTCTCCCAGCAAGCAGATATTCCTCAACTGCATCATTATTGTCGCTCTTTTTTGCTCTAAAACCAATATAAAGAACGCTGACAAAATACAACACAATCAGGATGATATCCTCTATAGCAAAATTAACTCTCATAGTTCCAAGGTGTTTAATTTTCTAATGACAAACACTCCGCCACGCTTCACATGAATTAAAACCCTTTTCGCAGTTGCAACATTACTTACTCCTCTCCCACTGAAAATTAAACTCTCATTCTGAAGTTTAAATTTTAATCCAATTGTTTTTGAAATGAAAACCTTCCTACCAAGTGGAATAAGTGAAATAATGTCACCCTTATTGGCTTTAAACGAAAATTTCCCAGTTGCAAAAAATACTTCAGTTTTTTCATCAATTATTTTCAACCTTGCCCTTCCATGGTAATTAACAAGCACACTTAAATTCCCAAGGTTATGATCAAGCCTATCTCCAATCGCTGATATTATATCAATGCTGACATATCCCCGATGAATTAAAAACTTAACAGCCTTTTCAATGTCCGTGCTGTTTTGATCTGAATCGTATATAATTTCAACGCCCTTTCTCTTGAAGAAATCCTTTACATTTTTCTCAATTGAATCAAGATCTCCAATTATAAAATCAGGTTGAATCCCAAATCTGTATGCTAAATTAGCTCCGCCATCTGCACAAGCAACAGAGTTATAATTTTTAACAATTTTCTTTAAAAAACTTTCTGAAGGAGCATTTCCATTGCATATTAAAATTGCTTTCAAAACCACCTCATATAAATTTTAAGCAAACGGGGGCTCATGCACCCCCATTTCATAACAATTAAAATTTAAAATTCAAACCCAATACCTACAAAATAATTTCGCTCAGCCCCAGGATAAAACTCATCGCCAACACCAGAACCCGCATAAAGTGCGTTAAATAGATTATTTACTTGAAGCTTAAGCTCAACATTTTTAAAACTCAAAACCTTATCAATCTTATACCCCGCTGTTAAATCAAAAACAGTATAAGCATCAACTTTCCTATCTATGCGGTTAACATTATTTGACGGAATGAGGTTGAAATTGTCTGTATAGAAATCCCCAACATACTTCCCAAGGATTGAAATAAACAGCCCACTTTTTCTATAAGAAATTCTCAATGAAGCCATATTATCAGGAAAACCTGCGATTCTTTTACCATCAAGTGGAATTCTTCGTGGAGTTGAATATTTTTCACCCGTATATGGATTTTCCCACACATAAACTCCATGCTTTATAATTTTATTTCTACTTATTGTCGCATTACCACTTATTTCAAATCCATTGATTAACAAATCTTTCAGTTCAAATGTTAATTCAACCCCGACATGTCTCGTTTTTTCGGCATTCCCAACAATTGGATCACCAAATATATTCAATTGTCCGCTTTTCACAAGTTCATCTTTGAAATCCATATAATAGAAGTTTGCGGTAAACTTATAATTATCGGAAAAATAGCCACCTCCAAATTCAAGGTCAAAAAGTCGCTCTGGTTTAACAAGTGGCTTTGTGAAATCATAACTTCCATCTGGTCTGACTTCAAAATTTGGTCTCTTGCCCCACGGATACCAATGCCCATCACTTGCGTCATATAAATCTCTTCTGCTTGGCTCTCTACTTGTAATTGAGAAACTACCGAATATGTTTATATTCTTTGTTAAATCATAACTTACCCCAATTTTCGGGTTCAAAAAGTAAAACGGAACTGTAAACTCATTGCTTACCCATTTGCCCAAATCGTAATCATAAAATTCCTTTTCGTTATAAACTCTGTATCTATTGTAAACAAATTGCAAACTCGCCATCAACTTCAAATTTGGTTTTAGCTTGAAAAATTCGTGAATATAATACGAAATTATATCTTTTGCGCCCCTATATTGATAAAATTTGTAATCACTTGGTAACTTCTCTGGAAGATTTTGAGCCCATACAATCTTTCCCCAGTGAAGTCCTCTGTGTAATCTAAATTCAGCACCTATTGTTAATTCCCCACCATCATGTTTAAGCATCAGCCTTGGCAACCACCCATATTGGTTTAAATCAATGAAATACCGTGCTATAGCTTCACCAGGATTTTGAGATGATGTTGAAAAGCCATATTTCAACGCATATGGACTTGAAAGACGAAAATAAATTGTATCAGCCCATGAAGCATCCATATCCCAAAATCCAACACCGCGGATGTAAAACAATGTATTATTTAAAACCAAATTATCGCTTAACCTCCATTCATGTAGAAATTCATAATGCGGTTGACTGAAATTTTCAATCTCATCATCTCTTGTTGTGACATCCATATAATTTAGATTTGCCCTTCTTTTGCTTTTATCTTTCACCCACGATTTTGGGATCCCGCGATAGACTAAATGATCTTCAAAGGGACCACCATAAAGGTTGATTTGCGTTGTCATATTTTCATCATATCTTATCGCGCTAAAGAAATAAGCTGGAAACTTAGCCCATGATTTCTCCCTGTAACCATCCGTGGCTATATAGGAAAGACGACTGTAAAATAAATATCTGTTTTCAATTAATCCAGAATTTATTGCAATTGAATGTTTTTTCGTATTGTAGCTTCCATAACCTGTGAAAAGTGAAATTTTTGGTTCAAGTGAAAAATTTGAAGTTATGATATTAACAGAGCCACCAATTGCAGGTGGACCATAAAATGCGCTTCCAGCACCTCTTTGAACCTGAACACTCCCAGCGCTCGCAAGCAAATCGGGCATATCAAGCCAATAAACCCCATGGTCTTCAGGGTCATTTTGAGGTATCCCGTTCACAAGAACAGAAATTCGCCTTTGGTCAAAACCACGAAGATTCAAATAATTATACCCTATCCCATTTCCCGACCAAGAGTATGAGAGAACAGATGGAAGCTCCGAAAGCAAAATTGGAACATCCTGAGTTGTATAGAAATCTTTTATCTGTTGCTTTTCAAGATTTGAAAAAACAACAGGAGATTCTCGCTCAGTCGCTATAAGAGCTGTGACAACAACAGTTTGAGATGGGAGCACGGTTGGTTTAAGATAAAAAGTCAAATTAACCTCCGCCCCAGGGACCATTTCAACTGTTTTCTTCTGCCTTGCGTAACCAATAAAACTTGCAATGACATCTATTTTCCCAGCCGGGACATAGCTTATCTCAAAATAACCATTTTGATCCGTTGCCGAGCCAATTGTCAAGTTTTCCACATAAACATTTGCTCCTGGAAGTGGTTTATTTGTTTCAGAGTCAAAAACATAACCTTTGACTTTGCCCTGAGCAAATGAGAAAGACACAAAAATTTGCAAAAGCAGGAAAAAAGTTAATGCTTTTTTCATTTTTCCTTTGGTTTTTTGTTTTTATTTGGATTTTTAAATCCCGTGGGGGTGGGCTAAAAGGGGGGATAACTAAATAAAAAAGCCGTTTTTCCAAAATCAGCATAGGGAAAAACGGCTTTATCTATGAAAGTTTCAGTCACGACCCGTTTCCCTACGCTGGCATTACCCAGATCAGGTTCAAGGGGTATACTCTCAGCCTCCCAAAATCTCTCTTGGGAAGCACCCCCACGGGTCGCATAACCATTAAAGAACGAACAAATTACATTTAAAATTTAATTGAAAAGACACTAAAAAACAAATTCACCACTTGATTGTCTCTCCATGCTTGAAAATCTTGAAATTATCCACATTGAGATTTAATTTCTTAACACACTCAAACAATCTCTTAGGTGGTTCGTCACATTTTTCATCAGATAAATCAAAAGTACCCCAATGCATCGCACAAAAAATCCTACCTTTCAGGTCCATATAAGCTCTAACTGCTTCTTCTGGATTCATATGCACAGGTCTCATCATCTCCGAAGGTTCATAAGCCCCGATCGGGAGACACACAATATCAAAAGGACCAAAAGCATCCCCGATTAATTTAAATCCAAAAAAATAACCTGTGTCGCCAGCAAAATAAAATTTTTTCTTCCCGATTATAACATATCCACCCCATAATGTCTCATTAGAATCACCTAACCATCTGCCAGAAAAATGCTGGGTTGGTGTAAAAATTATTTTTAAGCCTTTAAAATTAAACTCATCCCACCAATCTAATTCAACTGTATTTTCGCCAATCCCTTCCCTATCAAGCAATTTCTTTACCTTCAACGGAACAAAAATTTTAACATCAGAATTTAGCTCAACTATCTTCTTTAAACTTAAAATATCAAGATGATCATAATGGTTATGCGAAATTATAACGAAATCAATTTTGGGAAGTTGCTCAACTCTCATGGCTGGCGGAACATATCGCCTTGAGCCAATTTTATTTCCAAATGGACCTGCCCTCATGCTGAAAATAGGGTCCGTGATAAAATTAACACCGTCCATCTGGACAAGAAATGTTGAATGTCCAACCCATGTTATTTTGTTTTCCGGATTTTTTCTCTCATAAAGTTTCTCGTCAAATTCAACAATCTCAAAATCACATCTTCTCCTCTCACTCCCACCCCCAAATATCATCTCAAAAATTCTCCTTGCAATAAATGGAAAAACAACAGAAAATTTCCCACGCTTAAAATTCGGGTCAAGATTATAAAATTTGCCATCTATGTTTATACTACCATACTCAATTTTCAAATTAGCCACCTTATTCCCTCTTATGTCAAATAGCAGATATGATATAACAAAACTTAAAAGCAAAAATAAAGCCTTCATGGATAATGTTACATTTATTTGGGCTAACTTTTTAAATTTAACTAAAATAAAACCACAACTCAAAAAATGAAGTTTATAGCTGTGCAATAATTCCATCCGTTCTTAAAAAGATCCCAAAATTTTTTAAACTAACAAAAGCAAAAACCAAGATGACACAAAAATTTCAAATAGATAAAATTCTCTCCGAGCTTGAAAAGGGGATGAGCCTTGAAAAGTGCAGAAAATGTGGATGTATGAAGGAAACATTGGAAAGCTTACTATCCATCTCTAAATCAGTTCCTGACTTTGGAAACTTAATTGAAAATCTTGAAATGTGGCTTGGACAAATGGGTGAGGTAAAGTATGAATGTCTTGGATGCAGGTATTGCTATCCAGCTGTAGCTATGAATGTCTTCAACCAGATTTTCCCCGAATCTTCAAGCTTTGAAAGCGGAAGTTGTGTTTTTGAAACCAAGGAGAAAATCTGGCCTTCCGTTCCAGGGGAGTATTTCGCTTTTTGCGATGGTGCTAACTGCCCAGTTGCTGTTTCAACTCTTGCAAGCGTTGAACTCGCAGAAAGTCTTGCTAAAATTAGACCGAAGGAACTCTGTATCGTCGGAAAAACCGAGACAGAAAACATAGGCATTGAAAAGGTGATCAAAAATACTATAACAAATCCAACAATCCATGTCCTTCTTCTGGTTGGAAAGGATGCTGAAGGTCATCGCAGTGGAGCAAGTTTGATCGCCCTGTGGGAAAATGGAATTGATGAAAATATGAGAATCATAAACTCTCCCGGTAAGCGTCCAATTTTAAAAAATGTAACCCTTCAAGAAGTGGAAACCTTTCGGAAACAAGTTAAAGTTGTGGATATGATTGGCTGTGAAGATGTAAATAAAATTCTTGAGAAAATTAAAGAAGTCTCAGAAGAAGTTACTAAATCTTGCTGCGAAAATTTTGAAAAAGAGAAAAAATCTATTCAAGTTTCCACTGTAACTATCATAAAAGCTAAAAAACCCGATAAAGTTGAGATGGACAAAGCGGGATACTTTGTAATAATACCTCAGATGGAAAGAAAACTCATCATAGTTGAACATTACTCTTACGATAATAAACTTCTACGAATCATTGAAGGGGAAGAAGCCAAAGCCATCTATTGGACGATCATTAAAAATGGATGGATCACACAGCTCTCGCACGCTGCTTATCTTGGAAAAGAGTTAATGAAAGCCGAACTTTCAATCAAATTTGGATTCAAGTATATCCAAGACGCTCAATGATGTGCTTTTTAAACTTATACGAAAGATTCATTTGCGTAAATTTAGAATTTTTAAAATTTCATCATGCAAAATCTCATTAGCCACAATAATTCCTTTCTTTTTAGCATTTCGCTCATTATAAAAAATTTTCTCACCAAATGAATCGGTAACTTTCAAGCCCGCCTCCTCCGCTATAACATGAGCCCCTGCGATGTCCCATTCATTCTTACTTGAAAGACTTACCAACGCATCAGCCCAACCAATTGCAACGCTAACGATTTTATATGCGATACTTTTTCTAAACCTCACCTCACCAAATTTCCCAACTAAATTTTTCAATGTTTCGTTCTTCTCAATTTCCCCCCTACTTGCAATGATCACTGCCTCTTTAACTGATTTTTTAGATTTAGATGCGTAAAATCGGTAATCTTTAATCTCTTCAACATTTAAATTTTTTAAACCCCTCAATGTATCACCTTTAAACAAATACGCACCGTTACCTCTGCTGGCGAAATACAATTCCTCACCTGGCGGATTATAAACGACACCGACAATGGGAATCCCATCTTCAACAAGGGCAATTGAAATCGTAAACTCAGAGACTCCCCTTATAAAACTTTTTGTTCCATCAAGTGGATCAACAATCCAAACTCTTCGTTTTTCCAGTCTTAACATATCATCCGCCGTCTCCTCTGAAAACCACCCATCATCAGGAAAGGCAGAAACGATATTCTTCTTCAAAATTTCATTTGATTTAATATCCGCATCGGTGACGGGGCTTTTTCCAAACTTGCTTTTATATGTGATATGATAATTTTTATTCTTGAAATACCGCATCAAAACTTCTCCAGCCTCAAGAACCGCACTTATAGCCACCTCAAACTCTCTACAACGATTCATTCACGATATTAAAATTTTTGAGAAAAAATATAAAAGGCTGAAATAAAAACAAAATACCCAAATGTTTGTTTTTGTTGCGACAAATTTTTAAAATTTTTGAGAAATAAGAAATAAAATTCAAAGTGAAGCCTTGCCGTGGGTTTTGAAAATGACATTACTTTTGCTCGGACTTTTAATTTTAATTTATCTGTATCTTTCAGTCAAAATCTCAAGCGTGGTTAAACAAATTACAAACACAAACGAAACCATCGTAAAACTTTTTGCGGTTTTTATCCCGGTTTATCTTTTGTCCTATCCCTTGGTTGGTCTCATAGGTTATATAAGTGGTTTCCAAGGTATAATCTCATCCTTAAGATTTGGGAACAGAATCTTTGATGCGTTCTTCACTTATCCATTTTGGTTCGGGCTTGTCTTCGCAATTCAAACTTTGTCTCCAATTTTAATAATTGACATTGTAAAATTATTCATCACTCCTTTTGTTACCTCATCAATTCAAATGAAAATAAATTTTCTCTATCCAAGATTGATAATTTTAATCTCGCTCACGATGGCTTTATACTCTGGCGTTAAAATCTATGCTGATTCAAACTCAATAAAACTTAATACGATAAATCTAAAATCCTCAAACCTTCCTCCGAGTTTAAATGCCCTGAAAATAGTTCACATAAGTGACATCCAAGCAGACATCAGAACAGGTAGAGAAAAAATTGACAGGTATATAAACCTTGTAAATTCACTTGAACCAGACATTGTTGTTTTCACAGGTGACCTTGTAACTTATGGGACTGAACATATACCTGTTGCGGTTGAAATGTTATCAAGGATAAAATCAAAATTTGGAATTTACTCATGCGTTGGGGATCACGATTACTGGGCTGGGATTGGAAATATCGCAAATGAAATGAGAAAATACGGTTTAAGGTTATACGATAACGAAAACATAAACTTGAAAATTGATGGTGCAAACATTGGTTTAACGCTTGTAACAAATATCTACAGCAAACGCCCAAGCAGTGAAATACTTTCAGAACTTGCTCTCAAGAACAATTCTGACTTTAAAATTTTCATAACGCACCAACCTTCCGAGAATCTCGTTAAATTCGCACATGATAATGGTTATAAAATTTTTCTCGCTGGACATACCCATGGTGGTCAAGTCGTCTTTTCAATCTTCGGATACAAGCTTATACCTTCAAAGATTGAAACAAAATATGTTTCGGGAAGTTATCAACTTGGCTCAATGTTGATAAATGTTAACAATGGGCTTGGATTTACACTTGCACCCATAAGGTTCAATGCCCCAGCTGAAGTAACATTAATAAAATTATCTTCGCAGAGTTAAATGCGTGCGTTTGTTCTTTTATTCTGTTTAATCATCATATTCGGCTGTGCAAGGGAAATGGAACAAATAACAGAACCTGATACAACTCCACCGTCACCGCCACAAGGAGTGTATATCTACTTTGCGGGGGATGGAATGATAATTCTCGTATGGGAAAAGAATAAAGAATCGGACTTTGCGTTTTATAAAATTTACCGCTCCACCGATAGCCTAAATTTCTCATTTATTTCGCAAACATCCGAAAATATATTTGGGGATAAAGACCTTGACTATGACACAACATACTATTATTATATAACCGCCGTTGATAACTCTGGAAATGAAAGCGAACCAAGTGTAATCGTGGGAGCAAAACCTTTAAACCTTTATCCGCCTGTCCAACCCTATGGATTAACAGTTGAAGCTCATAACGATCCCGATGGAATCTACATAAATTTAAGCTGGTATAAAAATCCAGATGGGGACATAAAACTTTATAAAATTTTCAGATCAAAAACACCTAACTTTACAACTCACGACTCTAACCTCGTTGGAACTTCAACGATAAATTTTTACAGGGATACATTGAATCTATCTTTAAATCAACGCTACTATTACAAAATTGTCGCTATTGATAAAGGTGGACTTCAAAGCAAACCAAGTTATGAAGAGGATGATATAATTTTGAAGCAACCTGAACTGATTAAACCAGAAAACAACGCAATTACAAGCTACGATTTAACTTTCAAGTGGAAAAAAGTTGAACATGCCTCTGGTTATGTTATCTTTATATCAACATCAAGATTTGGGAATGAAATATGGAAAAGGGTTGTATATTCAGAAAGCTCAAATGATACCATTTCCGTTTCTTACACCGGCTCGTCCCTTTACAGTGGCAAAACTTACTTCTGGAAGGTTGCAACTTTTACAAAAGGAGAAAATATCATAAATTCAATCAGCGAAACGAGAAACTTTACCGTGATTTTAAGATGATTGAAGCAATCAAGATAATAAAATACTTTGATGGTAAAGCGGTTTTAAACAGCGTAAGCTTTAGTGTCGGGAAGGGAGAGATCTGCGGATATATCGGACCAAATGGTGCTGGGAAGACAACAACGATAAAAATTCTCACCGGTATAATCAAACCATCAGGTGGCACCGCATATATAGATGGAATAAATATAGTTGAAAATCCAAACGCTGTAAAGAAAATAATTGGCTATGTCCCAGAATCAGGAGCAGTGTTTGAAACATTAACCCCTATGGAATTTCTCTCTTTCGTTGGTAGAGTTTATCAAATGGATGAAACAACGATCATAAAAAGAATAACTGAATTGATGGAGATCTTTGAAATCTATGAACATAGAAACGAGCCAATGTTAAGTTTTTCTAAAGGAATGAAACAAAAGATTGTGATCATATCCGCCCTTATGCATGACCCAAAGGTTCTGTTTCTTGATGAGCCATTGAACGGTCTTGATGCAAATGCAATACAAGTTTTCAAGGAAATCATAAAAAAGCTTGCCGAAAATAACAGAACTATCTTCTACTCTTCACACTTACTTGATGTCATTGAAAAAATCTGTGATAAACTCATCATAATTAACCATGGCGAAATCATAGCCTCTGGAACAGTTGAAGAGATACTAAAAATTGCGGATGTAACAGATTTGAACAACGCTTTCATAAAACTAACGGGAAGTGAAAAACTCGGGGAGAAAATTCACAATTTCATCAACAAGGTAAAGTGATTTATAGAAAAAGTTTATTTCCTATTGCACAAGCATTGCACATGGAATTTGAACAGTAAAACTTATAAAGCTGAATCCCGCCTTGATGTGTCAAACCTGAAGATGAAAGCTTCACCGCACCTCTGAAAAGCTCTTCCTCAATTTTTGCCGTTATCCAATTTGCTGATAAATTTGGAAAACTTTTGTAAATATCAATAACTCTTTTCTCAATTTCATCATTTTTGAAAATTCTTGAAAATGTAAGCATTATCGGTAGAACAACATTTACAATGATCTCCCTTGCCTTTAAGATTCCAACTGTATACCCAGTTTTGACGCCACGACTGCGACCAAAGTTGTAATGATTTTCCCAATAACCTTCGGATTTGACACGGAATAAATTCACAAGGTGTTGTGTTTTTTCAATTGGGTTTAAATTTGAAAGTATTATGTCGTTTATTTTAGCGTAAAAATCATCATGTATCAAACGCCATATTAAAACCGAAGCGCCAGCAAGTTTAAATACAGGTGAATTTGCAGGTCTTACAGCTAAAAACTTCCATTCGGAATGATGCATTACCTCACGATGGTAAAATTTCCTCACATTCATCCACTCATTATACATCTCCTCAAGAAAAAGTTTCGTTTCATGGTCAACTTTCTTTTTAATGAAATGATCTAATAACCCAGATGCTCCAAACAGCAAAGATTGAATTTTAAAGATTTGTTTTTCATATGAATGAGCAAATGAATGTTCAGATATAAACTTCAATGTCAAATTTCTTGAAAGCTTTTGAAATGGCAATTTATTTTTTGAATATCCAAGCCCTTCCATAATCTTTTCATAAAGAAGTTGATCCCACACAAAACGATGCGATAACTGATAAAGGGAATAACTTTGATGCGTTGGTAAATAATCTCTGGGCGATTCGGAAATTAAAAAGAAATTTTCATCAACTATCTCGGTCAACCTCTCGCTTAAATTTCTGGCTTTGAAAAACAATCGGGTCAATCCAAGCTTTCTTATCCATTTAAGCTTTTCCTCATTTGGGACCACCTTATTGATATCGTAGCACTTAATTTTATCGTTTTTCCTCACATTTGCTTTAAAAATTTCACTTTCCCATTCAATTTCCGCAGTTAAAACTTTTCTTCCTGAACTTGTCTGAACGAAACCATCTTTCGTATCATCTCTAAAAACAACATGAAGGATAACGGTGTTATATCTATCGTCAAGATGATGTTTGTGGGTTTTCCAATCAGAAGCTTTTACATGAATTTCAACATCGCCACGGTAAATTTTCTCATTAATTTTAATCCTTGCATTTACAAAATCAGCCCCGTCATCGGTATTAACTTCGCCAGTGTCAAGAACTTCAATTAAATCATTACTTTTTGTTTTCAAGTTTATTTTACCAGCGTGCGAAAGCCATATAGAGTAAAGATATACTTCATCAATGTTTTTTGGGTCGGACATTTAAGCTTTTTTCATCAAGATATTTTTTTACTTTGTCAAAAAATTCGGACCACTTCTTCGGGTCTTTACCGTATGAGCTCGCAATTGAATCAATCTGTTTCATTTCCACTTGGTTTACATTCAAAACTGAATCAATTTTAGTCTTAAGTTGGATTGTGTCGGTTTTAAATTTTTCCGTCAAATACAAAATCTCGGCATATACTTGCACAAATTTTTTATCTTTATCTTCCCCTTTTTCCGAACCGCATGAAACAAAAAAAGCCAAAGTCAAAATAAGAATATATGTTTTTCTAAAAACCCGCATTTCAAAGTTTTCATTTAAGCAATTCCGTGAAGAAGTTCGGGAGAGCAAACGATGCGAGATGAACTTTCTCGTTGTAATATCTAAAACTGGCGTCAAAACCCCTAACCCTTTCAGGATCAAAGTTTTTTAACGGATCAAACTTTTTTGAGCCGAGGATGAAGCTTATCACACCGCTTGCGTAAGTTGGGACATTAGCAAGGTAAAAATAAACAATTGGGAAATATTTTTTGAAAATTGAGTAAACTCGCTTTATTAAATCTGGAAAAACAAAGGGTGACTCAGATTGAGCAACGAGAATCCCAGAGTCATTCAAAGAAAAAAAAGCATTTTTATAAAAATCTTCTTCAAAAAGCCCGATCGCTGGACCAATTGGGTCTGGTGAATCTATCAAAACTATGTCATAAACTCCCTTTTTTGATTTTATGAACTCAACCCCATCTTGAAACTTTATCTCAACCCTTTTATCCTCAAGACATGAGGCAATTTGTGGGAAATAAATTTTTGAAGCATTCACCACCTCTTCATCAATTTCAACAAGTTCAACTTTTTCAACGGATTTATGCTTTAGAATTTCTCTTACCGCTCCACCGTCTCCGCCACCAATGACAAGTATATACTTTGGTTCTGGATGAGTAAAAAGAGGAACATGCGAGATCATCTCATGATAAATAAATTCATCTTTTTCAGTTAGCATTATGAAGCCATCTAAAGCCATCACTCTGCCATAATCATAGGAATCAAAAATTTCTATCTTTTGATATGGTGTTTCTTTTTCAAAAAGTTTGTACTTCACCCTTAAAGAAATAGAAGTATTCGTTGGACCGTATTCAGTAAACCAAAAATCTTCTTTACTACTATTTGGGATATCCGTATTTACTTCACTTTTCTCCTGCAAGGACTCCTGCTGATATTTTCTTTGTAATCGTTCCCATGATATTCTCCGAAAGTCCACGCTTTACCTCCATAAGGTAAGCGCTCTTTGCCTTAAATTTTTCCTTCAGATACTGATAACTTACATATGGATCAACATCATCGCCACATGTAAAGACATCAATTGCTGCGTATCCATATTCTGGCCATGTGTGAATTGTTAGATGTGATTCTGCAATCACGACGACCCCGCTTACTCCATGTGGATTAAAAGTGTGAAAAAAAGTTTTCACAATCGTCGCCCCTGCAAGTTCTGCTGATTTTGTGAGAACCTTTTCAACGAAATTAACATCGTTTAAAAGTTTTCTGTCACAGTTGAAAAGCTCAATTAAAAGATGCCTCCCTAATGCTTTCAATTTCACCTCCTCCTGTTTTTTAGAGTTTAACACAAATTCTAAAAAACACAGTATAATTAATAATAAAATTTTTGTTAAGTTTCAAGTTTTTAAACTAAAAAGGGGCTTTCGGAAGAAAGCCCCTTTTATTTTAAGTTTTCATTTTATCTGGGAGATCTCATAAAAGTATCTCACAAATGCTTTCATCCCACCGGATGCTTGTTTCCAATCAAAGTTTTCGTTTGGCTCATGATAACCATGTTCTGGAAGACTCAAACCAATCATCACGATTGGGACTTTAAGAAGTTTTTGCATTGTGACAACCGCACCGATAGAACCACCTTCTCTTATAAAGGCAGGTTTGACGCCAAACGCATATTCAATTGCCTTCACAGCTGCACTCGCATAAGGTCCTTCAAACTCACCAAGATATGGCTCCAACGCATTTTCACGTATAACCTCAACATCTGGATTGAGCTTCTTGACATAATCTTTGAGCAACTTAAAAGCTTTCTTTGGTGTCTGGTTCGGGACAAGGCGCATACTTATCTTTGCCTCAGCTCTTGGCGGAACTATTGTTTTTATCCCTGGTCCAGTATAACCTCCAACAATCCCATGGACCTCAAAAGTTGGTTCAGCCCAGATCCTTCTCAAAACTTCAGCTTTATCCTTTGTTCTCACACTTTTAAATCCAAAAACTTCCATTCTTTTCTTCACATCAAATCCAGAAGAAAGGAAATTTTTTAATTCTTTATCGCTTAATTTCTTCACATCTTTATAAAATCCGGGTATTTTAACTTTGCCAGTTTTTGCATCGTAAAGCTGTGAAATAAGTTGACACAGTTCCCCAATTGGATTTCTCGCCCAGCCACCCGTTGTCCCAGAATGAACATCTTTTGTTCCTGTTTCAAGGACAAGCCTTGCCCCTTGTAATCCTCTCAATCCATAAGGTATAGCTGGCTTGTCTGAAGAGATCCACAGGGTATCGGAAACAAGCACAGAATTCGTTTTAAGTTCCGATTTGTAATTCTTGATGAAATATTCAAAATTTGGGCTTCCGTTTTCTTCCTCAAATTCCCAAATAAATTTAATGTTTATCGGAATCCCATTTTCAACCGCAAAACGAGCTGCAAATAAAGCAGTCAGCGCCGGTCCCTTATCATCAGTTGTACCACGACCATAATATTTACCATTTTCCTTGGTGAATTTAAAAGGTTCCCGAATCCATTCAGGACCACCAGCCGGTTGAACATCAAGATGGTTATAAATTGCAACAGTTGGATTTTTTGGATCTGTTACATAAGATCCAAAGACAACTGGGTTTCCAGGGGTTGTGCATTTTTTCGCTTCAAATCCGAATTTTTTCAAAAATTCAACCGCAAGATCAGCACCCCGTTCAATATCGTTTTTATAAGATGGATCCATGCTGACAGTTGGAATCTCAACTATCTCACCAAGCATTTGTTCAAATTCATTTCTCACATCATCAACATAGCTGTTAATTTTTTCTGCTATGTTTTCCCAGTTTGGAAGTTGTCCTGCCATGTTTTTCTCCTCTTTGTTTTGGTTTTAAAAAAATTTAAGTTGATCTCGGGTGGTAAAGATAATAGATCTCCCTTATCGTCTCATTACTTATATGAGTGTAAATTTGAGTTGTGGTTATACTTGCATGTCCAAGCATCTCTTGAACAGACCTTAAATCCGAGCCACCCTCAAGAAGATGTGTCGCAAACGAATGTCTAAGCGTGTGAGGATGAATCTCCTTCTTTATCCCAGCCATCAGAGCATACTTTTTAACAATTTTCCACACGCTCATCCTCGTCAATTTCTTTCCTAATCTACTTAAGAAAAGAAAATCTCCACTATCAATTTTAGCAAGTTTTGGTCTAATTTTCAACTGATATTCCCTCACCCATTCAATTGCAACCTTTCCAATTGGAACCAATCTCTCCTTTGAACCCTTACCGAAAACTCGCACAAATTCCATATCAAAATATAAATCAATTTGCCTTAAATTTATCAACTCAGAAACTCTAACCCCCGTTGCATACATAAATTCAAGAATCGCCTTGTCTCTTATCCCCAGTGGTGTTGAAGTATCAGGTTGTTCAAGAAGCGCAAAAACCTCATCAACAGTTAAAACCTCGGGTGGCTTCTTTCTTATTTTCGGATGCTCAATGTTTTCAGCTGGATAATTCTTTGAATAAGACTCAAGAAGTAAAAACCTATGGAATGTTCTTATTGAAGCTACATTTCTTGATATGCTTGATGGGCTTAAACCAACTAAGCTAAGTTCCCGAATATACTTTCTTATTAACTCCTCACTAACAAAATCCGGATGTTCAACCCCGTTGTCCTCAAGAAAAGACACATAGCGAACAAGATCAACTGAATATGATTCAACAGTGTTTTTAGAATAACCTTTTTCAATCTCAATTGACTTGAGAAAATGCTTTAAAAAGCGTTGCCAATTAACACTTCGGATTCTTAATAAACTTTCATCTACATATTTACCTTTAACTTGCGCCATTTTTTAATCTTCTCGCTTTCCTTTTCGCCTTTATCTTAACTTCCTTTCTTTCAGATGCCTCTTCTACAATCTCTTCCTGCCCTGGATATTTAACCCTTGGATGATAAAGGTTGACCAGTATCTGAATGAATGTTCTCTTTATATCCTCAATGTCTTTAAATGTCAAGTTTGACTCGTCAAGTTGACCATCTTCAATTCTACTTTCAAATATCGCTTCAACCGTTTTCTCTATGTTCTCAGGGGTTTTCTCATCAAGAGACCTAACAGCAGCTTCAACAGAATCAGCAAGCATCACTATTCCAGTCTCTTTTGAATCTGGCTTTGGTCCTTTATATCTAAAATTACTTTCCTCAATTTCAATGTTTCTAAGTTCTTTTCTTTTCAACGCTTTTCCATAGAAGTAAGCCACAAGTGTTGTCCCATGATGCATAGGGATAAATTTTATTATCTCTGAAGGAAGCTTATATCTTTTTGCGATTTTTTGCCCTTCTTCAACATGCGAGATGATTATATGAACGCTTTGCTCAGGCATAATTGAGTTGTGGAGTTTGTCTGATTCCATTTGATTCTCAACAAAGAATTCCGGATTAAAAATTTTCCCAACATCATGATAATATGCCCCAACACGTGCAAGCACAGGATTAGCTCCAATCGCCTTCGCTGCTGCCTCAGCAAGAGTTGCAACTGCGATGCTATGGTGAAATGTCCCAGGAGCCCTTGCTGAAAGCTCACGCAAAAGTGGATGATTGAAATCAGAAAGCTCAAGCAAGGTGATTTCAGTCATAATCCCAAAAATTCTCTCAAGAAAAATTAACAAACCATATGTTAAAATTGGCGAAAGGAAAGCGTTAGCCGTCGCAAAACCAAGTTTTGCGAAAATAACAGCAATGGACTCATATTTTTGAAAAGAAAATCCAACTATAACAAAGACATACGCAATAAGAATGAAAATGAAACTCCTGAAAATCTGCATTCTATTCCCAATGCTTCTTACGGAGTAAATAGCAATAGTCCCAGCAACAAACGAAGCTGATGCTATATCATAATTGTAACCTATAAGAGAACCAATTATAAGTGAGATCACCACAGTTGCCCAAAATGCAACCCTTGAATCAAAAATCACCGTCATCAACATTGAAAACGCTGGTATAAGGATAAGATAGTATATCTCATACCCGGTTTTTATCTTTGTTATCAAGAAGGCAAGCAAAATTTCCAGAAGAAAAAGAGCAGTTATAAGCGAGAGCAGTTTATTGTCAAAATAAATTTTCTTTCTATACATGTAAAGATAAATCCAGAAGATAGCAAATAGGGTCCCCGTAAGGATAAAACGCCCAAGGTCTTTTATAACTTGTCCAGTTCCAATGCCACGCTCCTTTTGCGCTCTTTTTAAGGATTCAAGCTTTAAATACTTATCAGGGGTTATTATCTCATGCCTTGATATTATTTTTTCATTTTCACGAACGATGCCAGCAGTTCTTAAAACTTTACTCTTTTCCCGCTCAATCAAATTGTTCGTCTCAGATTCGTTAAAAACCAAATTTGGTTTAACAAATGAATAAAAAATTTTCGCAATTATATCAAAATAAACCGAATCAACCTCAATAAGCTCTGGGAAATTTCTCCGTGTTAACTCTTTTGCAAGTTCAAAACTTTCCCTCAGGTCATAAAATTTCCCTTGCTTATAAACCTCCTCAAACTTCCCCCTTCTTAAAACTATTTCATTTCTTTTCAACTCCGATCTTGGAACCGAGATCACACCCACTGGTTGATAAACCAACGCAAGATATGTCTCCCCAACAATCTTTAATTTGTTGAAATCAAAATACCCAATTTTATACATTGATTCAATTTTGTTAAGTTCATCATTGGTGACCTTCTGAATTAAATTTTCCCTCAAATTTTCAATTTCAATAGAATCATGCTTGAGAAGATTTAAATTAACCCGCTGATTTAATTTGACCTGATAATTTTGCTTTAAATCAAGATATGATTTCAAGTTAGTTAAGAATTTCCGTAATTCGTTCAGCTGGTTCTTGTATACCTGTGTATCAACATCAAAAATAAAATAAACTCTGCTGTAAACTTTCTCAAGTTCTTCTTGATACTGTTTTTCGTCCTTGTATATCGGGAAGGAAAAAGGAGCGACCACATCATCATAAAGCCAGACGCTTCCAATTTCATATTTATATTCAAACGCATGTGGACTCCTGAACAAGAACACAGCAGAGATGGGAATGAGAAAAAACATAAGAACTTTCAAAATCAAATCCCTTTGAAAAAGGGATGTAAAACTTCGTATTTTCATATTTCAGGCTAATTTTTTTGCTTCAAGTAAAATCTCAAGAAACTCACTTACACCATCTTCATCATTTGTCTTCGTTGTTACATAGTCAGCGTTAAATCTTACTTCCGCAACGGCATTTTTCATCGCAACCGCAACTCCAACCTTCTTTAAGAATTCAAGATCGTTATAGAAATCGCCAATCCCTACAACTTCTTTCCGTTTCAACCCGTAATACTTGCGAACATATTTCAAACCAGTTGCCTTTGAAATTCCCCTGCGTTTTACCTCAAGATAGGTTAATCTATCATATTTAAGGGATGGATATATTGATGTTGATATATTTGAGAAAAATGGTGGCTCAAGCTTATGTGCAATTTTGTAAAGTATCCGTGATCTATCGGAACTGAAAACAACACGCAGAACTTTATCAGTGTGGTCATAATATGAATCAACTTCCATAGTTTCAGCTTCAAGATTTCCAATATATGAGGGGAAAATCGTATTCTCAGGCGTATAGATAACTTTATCTTCTGAATAAAAAAGTATGTTAACAAAATACCTTTCGGCAAGTTCAAGGGCTTTGAGAACTCGCTTCTCGGGAAGATAAAAGGCTTTTATTGTTTCACCCTCTGGAAACTTTACAAGCGCACCATTTAATGAAACTATTGGGTCGTCAACACCAAGCATCTTCGCATATTTAACCGAAGCCGAATGGACACGTCCCGTGATAAGGGTAAACCTAATCCCCAAATTCCTTAACTCTCTCACAAGTTGCATCGTTTTTTCTCCGATTTGATTATCCGAACTCAGTAAAGTTCCATCAATATCACATGCAACGAGCTTTATTTGCTTCAACCTTTTTTTAAGCTCAACAAGGTCAATCTTGGGCATTTCCTCAATTAAAGTTGCTTTTTTAAAATTTAACAAAATTGTGAAAAAGAAAAAACATAACCCGAAGAGATATCAGAATTTCCCCGTTAATAAATCATCACACATCTTTTGCATGAAATTTTAAAAAAATCCAGATTTGTGATATCTTAAAGATAAAACAAAGATTAAATTTGCCAGGCATATGTCTTTGCGAATTTCAATTATGTTCCTTACGATTATTTTCTTATCATCGTGTTCACGGGGTGGGAAAGAAATTAAACTCCCCGAAGAGGTAAAACGAGGACGGGAAATTTTTTATGACTCAAATTATGGGACTACAGGGTTCGCGTGTGCAAACTGCCATGCTGACTTTGACGATTTAAACTATCCCGATGATAAAATTAGACCGGGGCATAACTTGATAGGTGCTCATACCAGAAAAGTCACATGGTATGGCAAATTCCGAGGAGAGGCATTAAATATAACAGCAGCTGGAGCTGGTCTGTGCGTTGTTTTGTATCAGAAAAAACAAGAAATTTCAAATCCACTGAAAGCTTTACCTCCCGAAGATGCCCAGGCGTTATTAGCTTACTTTCAATTCATATCAGGAGATATTGAAGTTGAAAAATTAACATCTCAACCCCTTATCCTACCCTGGGAGGATGAATCAAAAAGAGCCGAAAAAGTCAAAAAGATCAAAGATAAAATTTTAAATCTCGTTGGAAATCCCGAAAATGGCGCAGTAATCTACGAGAAAGCCTGTGAACAATGCCATTTAGATGAAATCAACCTTGCCCCGCCGATATTTGCCGAAAAGATCACCCCTGAAAAAATAATTGAGATGGTTCGTGCAGGCTCACCAGCCTCAAGCAAAACCCCAATGCCGTTTTTTACCCCAGATAAATTAACAGACCAAGAAATAGCAGATCTCATCGCTTATGTTATTAAATTACGAGAGAGATAAAATTTTCTGAAAAATTCTCAATGCTGTATTTGCCTTTTTTGCTCCACAAATATCGGAAATCGTTTCAATAATCTCAATAACTTCATTTTGTTTTACACCCACATTCAATGCCCCTTTCAAATGAGAATACAATTGCCTTTCCCAACCAAGCGAGGTAAGAATTGCCACATTCAAAAGCTCCCTTTCCTTTAAACTCAACACATCTCTACTTAAAACTTTACCATACCCCTCAATTAACATCCATTTAAGGAGATCTGGGTGCAGTGACTTCATATTCTGAATTAGTTTATCAAAATTCTCACCATAAACTTTTTGACAAGTTTTAACCCCATTTAAATAAAACTTATTAACATTATAATCTTTTGGTCTTGCTGATCTTTTATTCGCTAATTTTCTCAAAACAATAAAACCTTCTATAACTGCTGGGAATCCCGCAAAAAGATAACACTGCAAAATTGCCTCTTCAACCCTCCTAAGGTTTGTTTCAATTAAAAGATTTTTCTTTAACTCCTCTTCAAGATTTTTTGTCTTCCCGAGCGAAACAAGCGAAACAACCCTTGCTAAAAATTTTATATCTGCGTTTTTCATAATTTCACTATTTTAACAAAAAACCCGACCAATCAGGTCGGGCAAAAAATTGGAATTTAAATTTTAAAATTTACTGCTCCTTCAAAAGATCAAGTTCATACTGTGCGTTTCTTGCAAGCCGTGGGTCTTTCTTCGCCTCAAGAAATGCTTTTCTCGCCTCTTCAACTTGACCAAGTTTTTTATATGCAATCCCAAGCTCAAAATAAGCATCCGCATTCGTGGCTTTTGGATTTATCTCAATTGCTTTCTTTGCTGACTCAACTGCTTTATCATGCTGTGAGAGTTTATTATAAACAAGCGCAAGCATAACATAAACCTTCGGGTAATCCTGTCTATAAGTCGTTGCTTGAGTTAAAAGATCAACTGCTTCCTGAAATTTTCCCGCCTGAATTAATGCGTTTGACTTACCAAGCAACGCCTCAACAATTCCTTTCATCGCCACATCAAGCTTTTTATCATACTGCAACGCTTTGGTGTAATTTTCAATAGCGTTATCATAATCTCCCTGAGCCAGATAAATTCCAGCAATGGCATTATAAGCTGGGGCAAAATCATTTTTAAGATTTATTGCTTCCTTAAATACCTTGATTGCCTCCTCATTCTGCCTCAAAGCCTTAAGTGCAAGACCCTTATTATAATAAAACCTTGGATCTTGTTGGATTTTTAATGCCTCATCATACTTCTCAATAGCTGCCTTATAATTCCCACTTCTTAAAAGCGAATTACCTTCATTAAAAAGTTTCGCCGCCTCAACATCAGGCTTTACGGAATTGCCACCCTGAGCGTTTGCAAGTGAAACTGCCAGAATTAAAAGCACCGTTATTGAAAGAAGCTTTCTCATATTATCAGCCTCCTTAATTTTCATTATTTCTTTTAATAATAAAACATTTTTTGTTAAAAGTCAATAGTTAAATTATTCCTATTTGCCAAACTTCATTTCCTCCAACCTCTCCAAAAATTTGATTTTTTCATAGGAATTTTTAAACTTTGAATGTAAACAGACCTCAAAACCAAAACGGGGATGATTGCTATGGTGAAGTTTCAAAATCTCGCTGAGCTCTTTGAATTCGGGGTAAAAACATATCGCAATCCCAAACTCCTGAACTACAAATCACAGGGAGTGTGGAAATCAATCTCCGCAGATGAAGCTTTCAATCGTGTTAAAAATATTGCACTGGGTCTTTACAGTCTTGGAATAAGATTTGGAGATAAAATCGCCCTTTTATCCGAAAGCCGACCCGAATGGACATTGACAGACCTTGGGATAATTTCAATTGGTGCAATTGATGTGCCAATTTACACAACTCAATCACTACCTCAAGTTGAGTTTATACTTACAAATTCGGAATCAAAAATGATCTTTATTTCAACAAAGCAACTTTATGAGAGAGTTTTACCTGTGATTGAAAAAGTTGGACTCGTGGATAAAGTTATAACATTTGAAAAATCCGCCGATAATCTCATGACGCTTGAAGAACTTGAAGAAAAAGGGAAAGAACTTGATAAAAATAACCCAAACCTTTATGATGAGTTAAAATCCAAAGTTAAACCCGACGACCTTGCCACTATAATTTACACATCTGGGACAACTGGTGAGCCGAAAGGAGTAATGCTCACACATTCAAATTTGATCTCAAACGCTACGACCTGTGCATCGCTATTTACATGGGATGCAGAAAAAGAAATTGCTCTTACTTATCTTCCTCTTTCGCACATCTTTGAAAGAATGATAATTTATCTTTATCTCTACATCGGAATTCAAATTTGGTATGCCGAATCAATAGATAAACTTGCTGATAATCTTCTTGAGGTAAGACCGACGGTTATGACCACTGTTCCAAGGTTCCTTGAAAAGGCGGAGGAACGAATGATTGCCCAGGTTCAAAAAATGTCCCCGTTAAAGCGTAAGATTTTCAATTGGGCACTGAACATCGCAAAACAATATGATCCTGAAAAAAGATTTCCCCTTTCATACAAAATAAAACATAAACTTGCAGATATACTTGTCTACAAAAAAATCAGACAAAGATTTGGTGGAAGATTTAGATTCATCGTCTCCGGTGGCGCTGCATTAAGACCCGACCTCGCCAGAATTTTTACCGCCGCTGGCATTCCAGTGCTCCAAGGATATGGATTGACAGAAACATCGCCTGTTATATCTGTAAACCGACTTGAAAGAAATAGAATTGGTTCGGTTGGCCCAGTGATCCCCGGCGTTGCAGTTAAAATTGCAGAAGACGGTGAAATTCTGGTTGATGGTCCAAATGTTATGAAAGGCTATTACAAAAATGAAGAAGCAACCTTAAAAGCATTTGAACATACATGGTTCAAAACTGGCGACATCGGCTATTTAGATAAAGATGGCTTTTTATTTATCACAGACAGAAAGAAAGATTTAATCAAAACAAGCGGTGGAAAATTCATAGCGCCTCAAGTTATTGAAAATCTCCTTTCTTCAAATGTATATATTGATAAAGCCATTGTGATAGGTGAGGGCAGAAAGTTTGCCTCAGCGCTCATATTTCCAAATTTTGAAACTTTAAAACAATTTGCGCATGAAAACAACATAACTTATTCAAATAATGCTGAACTTGTAAATCATCCAAAAGTTCAAGAATTATATCAAAAAATCGTTGATCAGGTAAATCAGCATCTTGCGCAATGGGAAACGATAAAAAAATTTGCAGTGATTGATGGTGTCTTGACAATTGAAGATGATTACCTCACGCCTACCTTGAAAGTAAAGCGAAGAAATGTTGAAGCAAGGTATAAAGACCTAATTGATTCATTTTACAAAGAGTAAAATCCATTTAAAAATAAAAGGGCAAAATTAAAAAATGAAACCCATCAAAAAAGTTGCTGTTCTGGGCGCAGGCGTGATGGGGGCACAAATTGCAGCTCATCTCGCCAATGCAGGAATCCCATCTTACCTACTTGACATCGTTCCAAAAGAACTAACTGAAGATGAAAAAGCAAAAGGATTAACACTTCAAAACCCCGATGTAAGAAACAGAATTGTTCGTGAAGGTCTTGAAAGAGCTAAAAAATTAAAACCAAATGCGTTCTTCATCCCAGAACTTGAAAAATTGATAACAATTGGAAATTTTGAGGACAATTTAAATTGGTTATCCGAGGTTGATTGGATAATTGAAGCAGTGGTTGAACGGCTTGATGTGAAAAGAGAACTTTTCAAGAAAGTTGATATGGTTAGAAAACCCGGAACAATTGTAAGCTCAAACACCTCCGGGATCAGAATTTCCGAAATAGCTGATGGCTTAAGCGATGACTTCAGGAAGCATTTCCTCGGTACACACTTTTTTAATCCACCAAGATATATGAAACTTCTTGAGATAATTCCGACCGCCGAAACATCAAAAGAAGTAATTGAAACAATAGCTGAATTTGGTGAAAGAGTCCTTGGGAAGGGAATCGTCTACTGCAAAGATACGCCAAATTTCATAGCCAACAGGATCGGAGTTTTCGCAGTGATGTATGTTCTACACTATATGCTTGAAAATAGCTTTACAATTGAAGAAGTTGATGAATTAACAGGTCCCGTGACGGGAAAACCTAAAAGCGCAACCTTTAGAACGCTTGATCTTGTTGGGCTTGATACACTTGTTCATGTTGCAAATAATCTTTACAACGCTGTCCCAAATGATGAGATGAGGGATTATTTCAAAGTTCCTGATGTGATTCAAAAGATGCTTGAAAATAAATGGCTTGGAGAAAAAACTGGGCAGGGGTTCTATAAACGTGTTAAAAAGAATGGAGAAAGTGAAATACTTGTTCTTGATCTCTCAACCTTGAGCTATAGAGAAAGACAGAAAGTGAAATTAGGGTCTCTTGAAATGGCAAAAGCAACTGAAGGATTGAAAGATAAAATTCAAATTTTGATGAACGCAAAAGATAAAGCAGGTGAATTTTTCTGGAAAACAACCAGCGCCGTTCTCGCTTATACCTCAAATAGAATTCCCGAAATCAGCGATACAATAGTTGATATTGATAATGCAATGAAGTGGGGTTTCAATTGGGAAATAGGTCCATTTGAAATGTGGGATTTAATTGGGGTTGAAAGCTCAATTGAGAAAATTGAATCATATGGATTTAAAGTTGCTGATTGGGTTAAAGATATGATAAAATCTGGAAAGAAAAGCTTCTATGAGAAAAGGAATGGGAAAATTTACTTTTATGATGTCGTCGGAGTTAAGGATTATATTGAAATGAAAGCTAAACCTGAGATAATCAACCTTGCTTTATTTAAAGAGGATAAATCAAGAGTTATAAAGCAAAATGCGGGTGCAAGTTTGATTCATCTTGGCGAGGGAATTTTATGTCTTGAATTTCATACGAAGATGAACGCAATTGGTGAGGATATTCTCGTAATGGCAAATTATGCCCTTGATGAGCTTGAAAAAAATTATGAAGCGCTCGTAATTGGAAATCAAGGTCAACACTTTTCAGCGGGTGCAAATCTTATGATGATACTCATGTTAGCACAAGAAGGTGAATGGGAAGAAATTGACAGGGCTGTAAGGATGTTCCAAAGAATGAACATGCGAATTAAATATTCTCCCAAGCCAGTTGTTGTTGCCCCACACGGGATGACGCTTGGGGGTGGATGTGAGATTGTTCTCCATGCTCCAAAAGTTCGCGCCTATGCCGAAAGTTACATTGGTTTAGTTGAAATTGGGGCTGGTGTAATCCCAGCTGGTGGTGGGACAAAAGAAATGCTTTTAAGAGCAATTCAAAGGGCACCGAAACAAGATAATGTTGACCTCACCCCATTTATAAGAGAAGCATTTGAAACGATCGCATTCGCAAAAGTTTCAACAAGTGCACTTGAAGCTAAAAAACTTGGATATTTGCGAGAATTTGACACAATTTCAATGAACAAAGACTATCTAATTTATGATGCTAAAAAAATAGCGCTTGCTATGGTTGAGGAAGGCTATAAACCACCGCTCCCAGCTGAAATCGTTGCGCTTGGAAAACAACTTTATGCAAATTTCCTCGTCGGGATTTATCTTATGCGGGAAGCTAATTACATAACCGAGTATGAAGCTCACATTGGTAAGAAGCTTGCTTATATAATGTCAGGTGGTGATTTCACATCACCACAAATTGTAAGCGAACAGCATATCCTCGACCTTGAGCGTGAAGCGTTCTTAAGCCTATGCGGTGAAAAGAAAACACAAGAACGAATGCAGTATATACTAAAATATGGAAAACCGTTAAGAAATTAATTTCAAAAACATAAAAAGGTGTTAAAATGCAAGACGCAGTAATAGTAACAGGAGTAAGAACTGCAGTTGGAAGGGCAAAAAGGGGAACACTTAAAGATTTCCGCCCTGATGAAATGCTTGCAATCGTAATCTCTGAAGCCGTTAAAAGAACCCCAAACCTTAATCCTGAAGAAATTGATGATGTTATAATTGGTTGCGCATTTCCCGAGGGTGAACAGGGACTAAATGTAGCAAGAATTGCAAGCTTAAGAGCCGGACTTCCGGTAAGCGTCCCAGCAATTACAATCAACAGATTTTGCTCGTCTGGTTTACAATCAATTGCTTTCGCAGCCGAAAGAATCAAACTTGGATATGCTGATATCATAATCGCAGGCGGGGTTGAATCAATGAGCATGGTTCCAATGACCGGGAACAAATTTTCAGCAAACCCATATCTTGCTGAAAATTATCCAGAGGTTTATATCAGCATGGGTTTAACAGCTGAAAGAGTCGCGGAAAAATATCACATCACGAGAGAAATGCAAGATGAATTCGCTTTGAAAAGCCATCAAAAAGCATTAAAAGCAATTCAAGAAGGGAAATTTAAAGATGAAATCGTCCCCCTTAAAGTCGTCAACAAATATATTAATGGGAAAGGGGAAAAAATTGTTGAAGAAAAAATTTTTGACACCGATGAAGGACCTCGTGCTGATACATCACTTGAAAAGCTTGCTCAATTGAAGCCAGCGTTTAAGGAAGGAGGAACAGTCACCGCTGGGAACTCATCCCAAATGAGCGATGGCGCCGCTGTTGTTGTGGTCATGTCTGATAAAAAAGCAAATGAACTTGGACTAAAACCAATAGCGCGATTCGTCTCTTACGCCGTCGCCGGTGTCCCACCGGAAATAATGGGAATTGGTCCAGTTGAAGCAATCCCAAAGGCACTAAAACTTGCGGGACTTAAACTTGACGATATCGGACTAATTGAGCTTAATGAAGCATTTGCTGCTCAATCTCTTGCTGTTATAAAGCTTGCTGGATTAAACGAAGAAATTATAAATGTCAACGGTGGAGCAATTGCGCTTGGACATCCACTTGGCTGTACAGGAGCAAAACTGACCGTGACGATTTTAAACGAAATGAAAAGAAGAAATGTAAAGTATGGAATGGTCACAATGTGCATCGGCGGTGGTATGGGTGCTGCGGGAATTTTTGAATTAATTTAAAAAATGCCCCGACATGTGTCGGGGCCTTACAGTTCACCTTAAACTATCAAGATAAATTAAAATTAATGAAGCCCCAGCAAGTGCAAGGTTTTTCATGAAATGAGCCATCTGATTCGCAGCAAGTCCGGGGTCTTGAACTGCCCAAAACTTGTGCATTATAAAAGCAGTTGGAACAAGAAATAAAAAGAGTAAAATCGCACCGATTGTTAAGTAAAAGTTAAATAAAACACTTATCCCTCCAAGTATTATCATCAAACCAGTCAACGGAACGGTTACATTCGGAGATGGTGCTTTCATCATCTGAGCATATTGAACCATATCTTTATAGTTTCTAAAGTGCCCAAAGCCAGACATTATAAAAAGCGCTGAAAATAAAATTCTCCCAATTACCCAGATCGCTTCCATGTTTATTTCCTCCTTTTTTATGAAATTTCTTTTTTAAAGAGTCCCAACTCAACAGAAATTGAACCTGGACCAAAGACAAGAATCGCTAAGGCACATGCAAAAAGTGCAAGGTCAAGTTCAGCTCCAACCCCTGGCTTATCCATCGGAGCTATAAGTCCAACCTTAACCTTAACAAGCAATGTTGCAACAATCATATTAATCGCAAGTAATAACCCAACCCATCTTGAGAAAATTCCAAGTATGAGTACAATTCCGCCAACAAATTCAACCAAAGATACAATCACAGCAAAAAGCCCCGGAAGCGGAACACCAAGCCCGCCTAAAAATTTAGCAAACCCAGGGATCCCAAAAACAAATATCTTCGGATAACCATGGGCTATAAAGATAACCCCAAGTATTATCCTTATAACTAACAAAGCTATATCGCTTATAACCTTATTTGAAAGTTTTGTAAGCATGTTTGCACCGTTTTTTGTTTTTAAGATGATTTTAAATATCAACTGCTCTTTTCTTAACAAGATGACCTTTTTGGTAATCTTCTATTGCCTGATAAATTTCCTCTGCTGTGTTCATAACAAATGGTCCCCAGCGAGCGACGGGCTCATTTAAAGGCTTTGCACATCCAAGCAAGACAACCGAATTCTTAAGCGCAGTAAATTTAATTAAATTGCCATCGTCTAAAACCGCAAGATGATGTTGATTTACCTTCGCTCCATCAGGGAATTTTATTCGTCCCTCCGAGACAAGACAAAATGAATTAACATCACCCGGAATTTCATATTCAAAATCACTTCCTTCCACCAATCTAATATCAAGATACAAAAAATGATAATAAGCCCAGTTTCTCTGCTTGGTTTCATTAAATACCCCCGATAGGAGATTTATTTTTACATCGTTCTCATTTAACTCAATCGCTTTAAAATTGTGGTAAAACGGGTCGCTCATTTTCTCCCTTGCGGGTGAATTAAGCCAAAGTTGATATCCCCATAACAAACCCTCTTTCATAAGTGGTATCTCTGAGTGTATCACTCCACTTCCAGCGTTCATCCATTGCAATTCACCTGAATTTAATCTTCCAGTGCTTCCCGTGCTATCTTTATGCTCAAAACTTCCCCACACCATATAAGTCAAAGTCTGAAATCCACGATGTGGGTGCGGAGGGAATCCTGCGATGTAATCTTCAGGGTCATCACTTTTGAACTCGTCAAGAAGAAGAAATGGGTCAAGATAATTTAGGTAAGGTGAGCCAATGTATCTTCTCAATCTTACGCCAGCTCCATCAATTACTTCTATACCAGGGATAATTCTTTGAATACGACGATATTTATTTATTTTCGTGAGCATAATTTTTTAGTTTAAAAATTTTGAGAGATAGTTTGAAAATTCCTCTAAAACTTGCTTGTTCAAACTGAAATAGTGATACTGTCCTTCTCTTCTAACATTTACGAGTCCGCCTTCCTGTAAAGCTTTCAAATGATGTGATATCGTCGGCTGTCTCAATCCCATTTTTTCGGTTATTTCCTTACAGCTTATTTCTTTTGATCTTGCGATCAATTCAAAAATTTTACATCTTGTTTCATCTGCAAGTGCTTTTGCAACTTTTGAAATTTTTACCTTTGCCATGCGTTTTGTTCCTTTGTTTTGAATTATAGACATATAGACAAATGTCTATATAAAAATAAACAAAAAGTTTCCAATTGTCAAGTCATCACCCAAAGGTGAAAGGTTAGTTTAAAGACTAAAAATAACCCCCTTTGGAGATACGCTAAATGTTAGAGCCTAAAATTTGCTTAAGAATTGAAAATTTTGTATATTTGTATTGCTTTGGGCCCGTAGCTCAGTGGTAGAGCATCTGCCTTTTAAGCAGGAGGTCGGAGGTTCGATCCCTCCCGGGCTCACTTTTTAATCATAATCAACAGGGGTTAAAACTTCGTTGTTTTCAGTCATATCTTTTTTAAACATCGCCCTTAATCTTTTATAAATTTCCCCTGGCTTTCCATCACCAATAGTGATTCCGTCATATTTTACAATTGGTGCAACGACAAGGGTCGTGCTGAAAAACATCATCTCACTGCTATTATATGCCTCACTTATTGGGATATCTGTTGAAACTACATCTTTTAAAATGCCTTCTTCCTTAAGCAAATTCGCAAAGTAAATAGCTCTTTTAAGCATTGTCCCGTGTAAAACTTTTTCAAGCCGTGGATATTTAAAAACCTTGTCCCAAGTTACAATTGCAACATTTTTATTTGAACCCTCGGTGAGATAACCTTCCGAATCAATCCCAATTGCGGTATCTGCCCCAACATTATGCGCAAAAAGTTCCATCATAGCATTTGCAAGATAGTTGCAACTTTTAACCTGGGGAGTAAAAGGTTGCCTTAATGGAAAAGGACTTGTTACAACATTTAAACCTTCTTCATAATACCTTGACGGATAATTTGGGAGTGAGGTTATAATAAGATAAAAATGTCCCTGCGGTGACTCATCAGGATAAACGCTGAACCCCCCAGTTCCCCTTGAAATCCAAAATCTTGCCATACAATCTCTTTTTCCAGTTATAGCAATTGTTTCAAGGATTATCTCTTTCATTTCCTGCTTCGTTAACGGAATTTTTATACTTATTGCTGTCGCAGAGCGAATGATCCTATCAAGGTGCTCATCAAGAAGATAAACCTTCCCATTAATAACGAGCGAATTATCAAAAACACCATCGCCACGATGAACCATATGATCATCAAAGGGAATGTTCATAAGATTTGGATTTGTTACAACCGCATCCCATACAGTTGAATACATCGCAAAGTATTTTTCCTTTAGAGGTGTTTCCTGTTTAACCCAGTTAAGATAATCTTGTTCGTTCCAAATTTTCAACCTTTTTGTCTTCATTTTAACCTCCTGAAACTTTATTGTTTAATCTCGTTTAAAACTTCATCAAATTTTTCAATAAATAAATCTACATGCTCCTTCTCTATTATAAGGGGTGGCAATAACCTGATAACATTATTACTTGTGCAATTTACGATAATACCTTTAGCAATCAAACGATTAACCACATCAAAACATTCAATGCTAAGTTCAACTCCAACCATCAACCCGATTCCACGAATATCTTTTACAAGCCCACGATATTTTTCCTTAAGCATCAAAAGTTTTTCCTGCAAATAATTTCCGATATACTTAACATTATCAACAATTCCATTTTGAATCTCTTTTATAACTGCATAACCTGCGGAACACGCTACAGGGTTTCCCCCAAATGTTGAGCCATGTGCACCAGTTGTAAATACATCAACAACTTTTTCATTCCCGAGCACAGCCCCAAGCGGTAACCCTCCACCAAGTGGCTTCGCGAGTGCAATTATGTCTGGCTTTACATTATAATGTTCAAAAGCGAAAAATTTTCCAGTGCGCCACAAGCCACTTTGAATTTCATCCGCAACTACAAGAAAGTTAAACCCATCACGAAGTTCAAAAATTTTTTTAACAAATTTTTCATCTGCAGGAACAATTCCACCTTCGCCTTGAATAAACTCAAGAAAAACACCCGCTGTTTTATGACTCACTTTTTTCTCTATATCTTCAACATCATTATATCTTGCAATTAAAATTTCAGGCAAAAAAGGTTCGTATCCATCCCGATACTTTACTTTGTCCATTAGTGAAAGAGCTCCCATGGTCCTGCCATGAAATGAATTTGAAAAAGCAATTATTTCAACCTTCCCAAATTTCCTTCCCCATTTTCTCGTAAGTTTAATCGCGGTTTCAATCGCCTCGGCACCGCTGTTTGTGAAGAAAACTTTTTTATAGCCCGAAAGTTGAACAAGTAAATTTGCAAGTTCAATCTGTGGTTCCTGAACAAAAAGATTTGAGAGATGTATATATTTTTCAATCTGGTCAACCATCGCCTTTTTAACTTTTTCATTCCCATATCCCAAGGCGTTCACCCCAATACCAGCAATCATGTCAAGATATTTTCTCCCTTCTGAATCAATAAGATAAACCCCTTCACCACGCTTGATATGAACTCCAAGCCGTCTGTAAGTTTGAAAGAATAAACCTTTTTCAAGTTCAAAAACTGACATCAACTATCCCCAGTTAATTTTGAAATTTTTTGAAAAAGTGAATAGAGAAACTTAACTCTATTTCTCAATGTCTCAATATCCCCATCATTTTGTATGAATATATCCGCAAGTTCCCTTTTTTTGGCAGGGTCCATCTGCATTTTCATTCTATTTAGAACTTCCTCCCTTGAACAATTATCACGCTCCATTATTCTTTTAATTTTCACTTCTTCATCGGCATCAACGACAATGATATAATCAAGCTCGCTATCAAATCCAGATTCAAATATAAGTGCAGCTTCAACTATCACAAAATCATAACTTTTTTCCCTTGCAATTTTTTTAAACTCCGATATGATTTCCCTTATGACAGCGGGATGGACAAGCGATTCAAGTTTACTTTTTTTTGTTTCATCAGAGAAAATGATATCAGCTATAAATTTCCTGTTAAGTTTTCCCCCGATGTAAGCCTCTTCACCAAAGATTTTTTTAATTTTTTTCTTTAGATTTTCATCCTCTTCCATAATTCTTTTAGCGAGATCATCTGCATAGATAACTTTTGCTCCAAGTTCCTCAAAAAACCTACATACAGTTGTTTTTCCTGAACCAATTCCTCCCGTAACTCCTATAGTCAGTATACCGTGTTTGAATTGCAATTTTGTTCTTTTTTTTAAAAGTTAAAAATTCTTCAAGAAATAAAAAAGTGGGGGTAATTACCCCCCACCTTTATAAAATCAAAGCACTTATTTCGCATAAGCGACTGCGCGAACCTCTCTTATAACCGTAACCTTTATTTGACCTGGATACTCCATCTCCTCTTGAATTTTTGCAGCGATGTCTCTTGAAAGTTGATCTGCGAGATTATCATCTATTTTGTCAGGTTCAACTATAACTCTCACTTCGCGACCAGCTTGAATTGCGTATGTTTTTGCAACACCTTCAAATGACTTTGCAATTTCCTCAAGTTTTTGCAACCTCCTCACATAACCTTCAACTGATTCTCTTCTTGCTCCAGGTCTTGCTCCACTTATCGCATCGGCTGCTTGAACAATTGCTGCGATAGGTGTTTCCATCGGGATATCTTCATGATGTGATCCAACGGCGTTAACGACAATAGGATGCTCTCCATATCTGCTTAAAATTTCATAACCTATCAAAGCATGTGGTCCTTCTTGTTTATCAACAACTTTACCTATATCATGGAACAAACCTGCTCGCTTTGCCAGATGTGCATCAAGACCAAGCTCTGACGCCATTATAGCTGCAAGATAAGCAACTTCTATACTATGTTGTAAAACATTTTGACCATAACTTGAACGGTATTTCATCTTCCCAACAAGCCGAATTATCTCGCGATGAACATTGTGAATTCCAAGTTCAAGCAATGTATTTTCACCAACCTTGAAGATCTCCTCTTCAAGTTCCTGCCTAACTTTTTCAACTACCTCCTCAATTCTTGCTGGATGAATTCTACCATCGGCAAGTAATCTTTCAAGCGCAATCTTCGCAACCTCTCTTCTGAATGGATCAAAACCAGAAATTATCACGGCTTCTGGGGTATCATCAACAATTATATCACATCCTGTAAGTTGCTCAAAAGCACGAATGTTTCTTCCCTCTCTTCCTATTATCCTCCCTTTTAATTCATCATTTGGAATGTGTAAAACCGTGACAGTTGTTTCAACCGAATGGTCAGCTGCTGTTCTTTGAATTGCTTGGACTATAATTTTTTGTGCCTCTTTTTTAGCCTCTTCCTTGGCTTGTTCACGAATCTCGCGAATCATCTTAGCTGCTTCAGCTTTTGCTTCTGAAACCATACTATCAATAAGTATCTTTTTAGCCTCATCACGGGTTAAACCTGCTATCTTTTCAAGTTGAATTTTTTGTTCCTCAATGATCTGCTCAATTTCCATCTGTTTAATTTCTAAAAGTTTTTTCTGTTCCTCAAGTTTTTGTTGGATTTTATTTAATTCCTGCTCCCTTCGGTTTAATTCCTCAGCTCGCTCGTTTAGCTTCTCTTCCTTTGAAAGAAGTTGTTTTTCATAAGATTGAAGCTTTTGCTTTATTTGATTTACTTCTGCTTCAAATTCTTGTTTTTTCCTAAACCATTCATCTCTTACTTCAAGAAGTTTTTCTTTCTTGATGTTATTTGCTTCGCGCTCCGCATCTTCAATTATCTTTTGAGCCCGAGCTTCAGCGGTTCCAATTTTCTTTTCCTCAACTTTTGAATGAAAAAACCACCCTATGAAAAACGCAAACAAAACAGCAGCTGAAATAACTATGTATACAACCATGTCCTCCCTCCAAGATTTTCTTTTCAAATAACTTTAAAAAATAAACCGCGCTTGCCAGCCCAGCAAGCTTAACGGTGAGAACCGGTGCCCGCCTGGATACTTCTTACTTCCACCGTCCGCTTTTGATGTCCTGGCTAAACCAGGACAGCGGAATCCCACCTTTAAATAGGTGGGATCGTGGCCTGTAATCCGCATCCAAGAGCCAGGCTACCAATGGGTCCTTGACGCTGGTTCTCCCCCAAGCTCAAACTGAGCTGACAGCGCGGTCATATACTTAATATCATATCTACCCTTGACGACAAACCACGCAACAAATCCTCTATCTCACTTTCCACATATCCTCTGTTTGCCCGCTCACGAAATAATTCCTCAGCAATGTTCAACGCAGTCAAAATTGCAATCGTCAAAATAGACTGATCAGGAAACTTGTTATGCAACTCATTCATCACCTTATCAACATACTCCGCAACTTTATAAGCAAGATCTTCATCTTCAACTTTTAAGGTATATTCAGTGTTAAAAATTTTTACCTTTACGACTTTTGATTGTGATAAATCCAAATTATTCTCCATAAAAGTTTATTTTCTGTTCTCACGGGAAAACCAGCGTCAAAAATTTTTCAAAGATAACGATTTAACCTCTCAAGCAAAGCTGAGACTTTCCTTTTGAACTCCTCTCTCTCATCAGGAGAGAACAAAACAATACCATTTTTCCTCATCTCCTCGTTCTCCCGCCTTAATGCATCAATCTCCGCTTCAAGTAAAGATATTTTCTGCTTCAAGCTTTCATTCTCATTTCTCAAATTCTGTACATATTCAAAAACCTTATCAAATTTTCCCTGAAGCTCCTCAAAAATCTTAATAAAACTTGAAACGCCGTTTTTATTTTCCATCTCTTTCAATCTCAATATGCTCTAAGTTTAGCACCAAGTTTTTGTTCAACATAATTTACAACCTTCTTAATCAGCTCATTAACTTCTTCATCCGTCAATGTTTTCTCTTTTGAAAGAATTTCAAGCGAAAAAGCAACGCTCTTTTTACCTTCTCCAATTCTTTCACCTCTATAAATATCAAATAAACGAATTGATTTCAAAATCTCACCAGCTTTTTCCCTTATCGCTTTCTCAACCTCTCCAACTGGAACTCCTTCATCAACAACAAAAGCAAGATCTCTATAAACACTTGGAAATCTCGGCAATTCTACATATCGCCTCTCTTCAATTTTTGAATGTTTGCAAATCAATTCAAAATCAATTTCAGCAATGTATATATCCGCCTCAATATCAAACTTTTTCAAGAGATCATCGCTTGCCTTAAACAACTTTCCTGCATATTTTCCAGCTATCTCAATGCCTATCTCAAACTCCGCAAGCTCACTATTATTAGAATAATAAATAAACTGATAATTTTCAAGAAAAAGACCTCTGAACAACTTTTCCACCTCACCCTTTAGGTCATAAATATCAAAACCTCTTTCTCTCAAATCATATGAAACTGGCTCAGCCACGCCAGTCATCAGAATCAAAAGCCTTTCTTCCTCAACATAATTGTCAACATATTTTTGTTTTTCATCCTCATCAAAAGCGATCCTGAAAACCTTCCCTATTTCAAAAAATTTCAAATTTCTTATACCATATCCAAAGTTATGTTTAACCACCTCAAGCGCACTTGGGATTAAACTCGTTCTCAAAGCTGACATTTCCTTGCTCAACGGATTTAAAACTTTTACAAAATTTTCACCAAAAAGTCCAGCCTTATCCTGATCAAGCATACTGTTTGTTACAACTTCTTTAAATCCAGCGCCAATCAACCTTCCACGAACAAGATTATGGAAATCAATTTTTATCTTTTCAGCTGAGAAATGAACGATGGATTGCATTTTATCAGGAATTTTGTCATAACCATAAACCCTTGCAACCTCTTCAATAAGATCAATCTCCCGCTCAACATCAGGTCTAAATGTTGGAACTTTAACTGTTAAACCTTTCTCATCAAGATTCAAAACCTCAAATTCAAGTCCCTCAAGGATTTTAATGACTTCATCACGAGGTATTTCAAGCCCGATTATAGAATTCAATCTTGAAAATCTTAAACTAACAACTTTTGGTTCAATTTTAACTGGGTAAACATCAATTATCCCTCGCAGAACTTCACCACCTGCGATTTCAGCCATAAGTTGAGCTGCACGATTTAAAGCCCAGATCACAGCCTCAGGGTCAGCACCTCTTTCAAACCTATAAGATGCGTCTGTTGATAATCCAAGATATTTTGATGTTCTTCTTATACTTATAGGATTGAAATAAGCGCTTTCAATTAAAACATTTCTTGTTTCCTCCGTGATTTGGCTATTTGCTCCACCCATCACACCTGCAATTGCCACAGGTTTTTGGGCATCACATATCATCAAAGTATCTTTTCTCAATGTCCTTGCCTTGCCATCAAGAGTTATAAAAACTTCACCATCTTCAGCACACTTCACAATAATTTTATGCCCAGCGAGTTTATCATAATCAAACGCATGAAGCGGATGCCCAATTTCATAAAGGACAAAGTTTGTTATATCAACAATGTTATTTATCGGTCGCAAACCAACAGATTGAAGATAATTTTGAAGCCATTTTGGAGATGGTTCAACCTTGACATTTAAAACAACTCTGGCTGTATATCTTGGACAATTCAGTGGATCAATGATCTCAACGGAAGCGTAATCTGTAACTTTTTTATCTGATTCAACAACCTTAATCTCTGGTTTTTTGAGTTTTAAGCCAAAAGCAACCGCAAGCTCACGGGCAATCCCAATATGACTTAAACAATCGGGGCGATTCGGAGTTATACTGATATCATAAACAAAATCATCAAGCCCGAAATACTCAGCAAGTGGTTGTCCAACTTTTGCATTTGGTTCAAGGACCATAATACCTTCTTTATCATCCCCAAGTCCAAGTTCATATTCGGAACAAATCATTCCAAATGATTCAACTCCACGAATCCTTGCTCTTGTTAAAACGAACGGCTTTCCTTCGGGGTCATGCTGATTTCTTGGTATAATCGCACCAACAAGAGCAACTGGAACTTTCTGACCCGATGATACATTTGGGGCTCCGCAGATTATTTGAAGTGTATCTTTCCCGATGCTGACTTTACAAACCGTTAATCTATCAGCATTTGGATGCTTATTTACTTCCAGAACCTCCCCAACATAAAAATTTTTAAATTTTTCCCCAAGATACTCAACGCTTTCAACTTCAAGTCCAAGCATTGTAAGTTTTTCTTTTACCTCTTCAGGTTCTGCTTCAAGTTCAATGTAATTTTTCAGCCATTTGTGCGAAACCTTCACTTTCTTAAGTTCAATTTTGTTTTTCAAATTTAAAATTGCTCAAGAAATCTAAAATCATTCTCATAAAATAACCTTATGTCATCAATTCCATACTTAAGCATTGCTATCCTTTCAACTCCCATACCGAAAGCATAACCAGTGTATTTTTCAGAATCATAGCCAACAAACTTAAAAACATTGGGGTCAACCATCCCACAGCCAAGAATTTCAAGCCATCCCCCGTATTTGCAGACTCTACAACCTTTACCCCCACAAATAAAACAACTAACATCTACTTCAGCGCTTGGCTCAGTGAACGGGAAAAAACTTGGTCTAAACCTTAACTTAACACTGCTTCCAAACATTTGCTTTGCAAATGAGAGCAAAGTTCCTTTTAACTCTGCAAAGGAAACATTTTCATCAACATACAATCCCTCAACTTGATGGAACAAACAATAACTCCTGGCACTTATCGCTTCATTTCTATAAACTCTTCCTGGAGCAATTATTCTAACAGGTGGTTGTTTTGACTCCATAACCCTTATTTGCACAGGCGATGTATGGGTTCGCAAAATTATATTTTCCTTGATGAAAAATGTATCTTGCATATCTCTTGCGGGATGTTCCGGCGGAATGTTAAGCGCTTCAAAGTTATGATAATCATCTTCAATTTCTGGACCCGAGGCGACATCAAACCCCATTGAGATGAAAATCTTCTTTATCTCTTCAAGCGTCTGCGTAAGCGGGTGCATTCCCCCAGTATATTTGTATCGCCCTGGAATTGTTAGGTCAACTAATTCTTTAACTTTCTTTTTACTTCCCTCAATCTTCTGTTTTTTCTCGTTAAATTTTGCTTGAGCAAGTTCTTTAAATTCGTTCAAAAGTTTTCCAACAACAGGTTTCTCATCACGGGGTATCTCTTTAAGTTTATCAAACAATGTTTGAATTATTCCCCTTCGCCCAAGATATTTAACTCTAAATTCCTCAAGCTGTTTTTCGTCCTCTATAGCGTCAATCTCTTTAAGGAACTTTGCTTTAACTTCCTCAATA
This sequence comes from Candidatus Kryptobacter tengchongensis, assembly GCA_001485605.1. GTDB lineage: Bacteria > Bacteroidota > Ignavibacteria > Kryptoniales > Kryptoniaceae > Kryptonium > Kryptonium tengchongense. The sequence goes on along the minus strand of FAON01000008.1, from coordinate 129,658 downwards.
TGATTAATCATTTTTTCAATGAAACTTTGTGTTCAAACTTTTCAAATAAATAAAAAACTCCCATCATCGGGCTAAGCTAAAAAACAAACCCGAACGATGGGAGAAAAATTTTAACTAAAGGCAAATTTTACAACCTCAGAGAAAGCGTCGGGATTATTCACCGCAAGATCGGCAAGCATCTTACGATTGATCTCAATTTGCTTCTTTTTCAGAGCTGAAATGAGTTTTGAATAAGTTGTTCCATTTAATCTTGCTGCTGCGTTTATCCTTGCTATCCAAAGACGTCTAAATTCACGTTTTTTGGTTCTTCTGTCGCGATATGAATATTGAAGTGCTTTCGCAACATGGTCTTTTGCCTGTCTGAGGGTGTTGCCTCGCATCCCCCAGAACCCTTTCGCTCTCTCAAGTATCTTCTTCCTCCGCCTCCTTGATGCTGGCTTATTCGTTGCTCTCATCTTTCCCGATTCATAGATTTAGTTTTTAAAATCACGCAAGAATTAGTTGCTTGATCCTTTTTTCCTCATATGGATGAACAAGTGTTGGCTTACGAAGTTGCCTTTTCCTTTTCCTTGATTTTCCTGTGGCAAGATGGCTTCTTCCTGCCTTTTGCCTTTTTATCTTGCCAGTTGCGGTAACTTTAAATCGCTTCATCGCTGCGCGATTGCTCTTCACTTTTGGCATCTGATGACTCTCCTCCAAATTGTTTGTTTTTTTCTTCCTGTTCTTTCAACATCTGAATTTTCTTCCTATCGGGTGCAAATAAAACACTCATTGAATTTCCTTCAAGTCGTATATCCTGTTCAACTTTTGCAACATCAGATAAAAATTCAATCAACTTCCTCAAAATTTTTTCACCAAACTCGGTATGCAAGATCTCTCTACCCTTGAAAATAACCTGCGCTTTAACTTTATGACCATCAAGTATAAAATCTCTCGCATGACGTGCTTTGAACTGAAAATCATGCTCACCTGTATTGGGATGAAATCTTAACTCTTTCAAAACTGTCGTTGCTTTCTGCTTCTTGTGCAACTTTTCTTCTTTCTGCTTCTCATACTTATACTTACCATAGTCCATCAACCTGCAAACTGGTGGATTAGCATTCGGAGCAACCTCAACAAGGTCATAACCTCGTTCTTCAGCCAACCTCAGGGCATCACGGGTATTCATTATGCCAAGTGACTGACCGTTCTCATCAATCACTCTAACCCGTGGAACTCTAATCTGATCGTTAATGCGTAATTCTTTCTCTATGGCGACTCCTCTCTTTGTTTTTAAATTTAACGCTTCGTTTTCTTCCTTATCTCCTGTCTTGTTCTTTCACCATTTGTGACAATTAAATTTGCGATATACTTAATGGTCTCTTCATGCGATCTTCTAAACTCATCAAGTTTTTCCGACATAATTCGTATCATCTCAGCATGCTCTTTACCCCACCGCTCCATCGTTTCTCTATGTTCTCTCCTAAACTCATCAAGCTTTTCTGACATAATTCGCATCGTCTCACGATGTTCTCTCCTGAACTCATCAAGTTTTTCCGACATAACTTGCATCGTCTCACGATGTTCTCTCCTAAACTCATCAAGGTTTCCTGACATAATTTGCATCGTTTCGTGATGTTCTTTTCTAAATTGACTTATAAGTTCATTTATATTCCTTGCTTCAGCCTTCAAAGTTCTATTGTTTATAATTGCATACAAAGTTAAAAACAAACCAAGAATCGTTGCCATCACTCCCCCAAGCGCAAGCACATCATAAAAACTCATCGTTCATTCCACAGCTTTAGTTTCTATTTCAAATTTAACTTGCGATATAAAACTTTCCAAATCAAACACCCCGAGATCACCCTTACCGTGCTTCCTCACCGAGACCGTTCCACTTGTCTTTTCCTTTTCACCAATTATGAGCATGTATGGGATTTTCTTTGTCTCAGCTTCTCTTATCTTATATGTTATTTTCTCGTTTCTTAGATCAATTTCTGCGCGTATTTTTAAATTTCTTAACCTCGTCCATACTTCCTTTGCATAGTCATTTTGAGCATCCGTTATCGGCAAAACCGAAACTTGGACAGGCGCAAGCCATACCGGGAAATTACCAGCGAAATGCTCTGTTAAAATTCCAACAAATCTTTCAAACGAACCAAATATAGCCCGATGAATCGCAACAGGACGCTTAGGCTGACCATCAACATCAATATAAGTAAGATCAAATCTTTCAGGCAACATTACAAAGTCAAGTTGAATTGTCGCAACTTGCCAATCTCTGCCAAGGGCATCTTTTATTTGAACATCTATTTTAGGTCCGTAGAAAGCTCCTTCTTTCTCCTTTAGTCCATATCTTATTCCATTTTGTTCAAGTGCCATTTTCAAGGCTTGTTCCGCCTGTTCCCATAGTGCAGGGTCACCCATTGCATTATCTGGTTTCGTTGAAAGATAATAAGCTGGCTCAAACTTGAAAATACCATAAACATAGTTTATAAAATCAATTAGCTCATTTATTTCGCTTAGTATTTGATCTGGTCTGCAATAAATATGAGCGTCATCCATTGTTATTTGTCTGACGCGAAACATTCCACCAAGTGCGCCTGAAATTTCATTTCTATGTAGCCTGCCTATCTCTGCAAGTCGTAATGGCAAATCTCTATAGCTTCTTGTCTTCATCTTGTAAACATAGGTGCTTTCTGGACAGTTCATAGGTTTAAGCGAATAAATTTCATCTTCAACTTCAAGAACGAACATATTTTCCTTGTAATGCTCCCAATGTCCCGATCTTTCCCAAAGGTCCTTCTTCACAAGTATAGGCGTTGAGATCTCTTCATAACCTCTTTTATCAAGCTCTTCACGGATAAATTTTTCAAGTTCACGGAAAATTATCATACCCTTGGGTAACCAAAATGGTGCGCCGGGGGCGATATCGTGGAAAACAAAAAGTTCAAGCTCCTTACCAAGCCGTCTATGATCCCTTTTCTTTGCTTCCTCAAGACGTTTTAAATGCTCATCCAAAAGTTCCTTCTTCGGGTAAGCAACACCGTAAACTCTTTGAAGCATCTTGTTCCTTGCATCACCCCTCCAATAAGCACCTGCAACGCTTAATAGCTTGACATATTTTATCTTTCCAGTTGAAGGTAAATGTGGACCCCGACACAAATCAGTGAAACTTCCTTCACTGTAAAAGGTAATTGTGTCATTATCATCAATTTGTTCTATAATTTCAACCTTATATGGATCACCTTTCTTTTTAAAAAATTCAAGAGCTTCCTCCTTCGTAACAACCCTCCTAATATAAGGTTCATCTCTTTGCGCAAGCTCCCTCATCTTTTCCTCAATTTTGACAAGATCTTCAGGCGTTAAAGTCCTATCAACATCAACATCATAATAAAATCCATCTTCAATCGGTGGTCCAACCCCGAATTTTGCACCCGGGAAAAGTTCCTCAATTGCATGAGCCATGAGGTGAGCTGAACTGTGCCAAAAAACTTCTCTTCCCTCAGGGTCATCAAATGTTAAAATTTGAAGTTCGCAATCCTCTTCAAGTGGACGAGTAAGATCTATGACAACGCCATTAACCTTTGCTGCAACTGCCTCCCTTGCAAGTTTTCTGCTTAAATTTTCAACTATTTGTAAAGGCGTTGTTCCTTTATTAACCTCAAGAATATCTCCATCGGGTAATTTAACCTTAATCTTTTCCATAAAACAAAAAATTTGGGTTTTCTCCTTTAAAATTTTTGTAAAAATAATAAAAAATCAGGGGAAAATCAAACTCTCATCCGAAAAACTTCTTTTCCCGCAAAAACAGCATCTTCCCCAAGCTCCTCTTCAATCCTTAATAATTGATTATACTTCGCAATTCTATCCGTCCTTGATGCTGAACCCGTCTTTATTTGACCAGCATTTGTTGCAACAACAAGATCCGCAATCGTCGTATCTTCCGTCTCGCCAGACCTATGGCTCACAATTGCTGTATAACCATTTTTCTTCGCAAGCTCAATACAATCAAGCGTCTCCGTCAATGTCCCAATTTGATTTAATTTTATTAAAATTGAATTCGCAATCCCTCTTTCAATACCTTTTGAAAATATATCAATGTTTGTGACAAAAATATCATCACCAACCAGTTGAACTTTATCACCGAGCGCTTGAGTCAACATCTCCCACCCTTCCCAATCATGTTCCGACATGCCATCCTCAATAGAAACAATCGGATATTGTCTCACAAGCTCCTCATAAAATTTTATCATCTGTTCGGATGTCTTCTCGCTTTTATCAGATTTAAAGAAAACATATTTTCCATCCTGATAAAATTCACTTGCTGCACAATCAAGCGCAAGATAAACATCAACACCAGCCTTATAACCCGCCTTTTCAATTGCTTCAAGGATAACTTCTATCGCTTCAACATTTGACCTCAAATTTGGCGCAAATCCACCCTCATCGCCAACCGCTGTATTATAACCCTTTGATTTTAAAACTGATTTTAAAGAATGAAAAACTTCAACCCCAATTCTCAAAGCTTCTGAAAACGATGGTGCACCGACAGGAGCAATCATAAATTCTTGAATATCAACATTATTGTCTGCATGTCTCCCACCATTTAAGATGTTCATCAATGGAACTGGTAAAACTTTAGCATTAACACCACCGATATACCTGTAAAGTGGAATCCCAAGATGATTTGCAGAAGCTTTGGCAACCGCAAGCGAAACCCCAAGAATTGCATTCGCACCGAGCCGTGATTTATTTGGAGTCCCATCAAGTTGAATTAAAAACCTATCAATCCCAACTTGATCAAGCGCATCCCATCCTTCAAGCTCATCTGCAATGATATTATTAACATTTTCAACCGCTTTTAAAACTCCCCTGCCAAAATACCTTCCAGCGTCCCCATCTCTTAATTCAAGAGCTTCATTTTCTCCAGTTGAAGCACCGCTTGGAACAGCTGCTCTACCCATTGCTCCCGATTCAAGATAAACATCAACCTCAATTGTCGGATTTCCCCTTGAATCAAGGATTTCACGTGCTTGAATATCAACTATTGTTGTAGACATTTCACTTTGCCTTTTTGTTTTTGAAATAATTATATCAACAAAATAATGAAAAATCAATTTTAACTTCCAAATTTCACCTCTTTCCAAATCTTGAAAATATCATCGGGCGGATCATTACGATAGATCAAAAAAATAGAATCCACACTGAACTTGACCGGGTTCCAAGAACTTCGCAATTCCCTCAATAAATTTTCAAGATTTTTTTGACCTTTGACCTGTCCAACACTTAAATGGGGAATAAAACCATTTTCAAATTTTCTCACATCATCACAATCTGGAACTATACTTTGCAACTTTTCCTGCACATTGATAATTTTCTCAACAGGTTCAGGTTGAAGCCAAATTGTGTAATTTTCGCCATAATGCTTGAAAAATTTAAAATCAGAAAGTTCAATTTCAAATTTCTCAACCTCATTACACACTTTCTCAAACTCAACATAAACACTTTCAAATTCCTCAAACGGTCTAAACGGATAAATCAATGTTATATGAGGCATCCATCTCCTGAACTGTCTATCATGCTCTCTCCTTATTTTCTGAATCGGCTCCCAAACATCTTCAGTTGGAATTATGACCACGGCAGTTTTATGTGTTTTCCTTTGTGTCCTTTTCATAGAGAAATTCAATCCTGTTGCAAATCCATCGTTAATTTTTTATTTTTAAATTTGAAAAACAAAATTTCAAATTCTTTTATGAAGTTCGTCGCTGATGTAATGCTTGGCAAACTTGCCCGATGGCTACGACTAATTGGATATGACACGGTTTATAACCCAAAACTTTCAACCAAGGAACTTATCAAAATAGCAAACGAAGAAAATAGAATTTTCATCACCAGAAGTAAAAGGGTTGCTGAAGAACTTGGAGCAAAGAATTTTTACATCGTGAAAGCAGAAAAATTCAAAGAGCAATTAAGCGAGATCATAAAAAACCTAAACCTTGATACTGAAGCAAATTTATTCTCACGCTGTTCAATCTGTAATACTGAAATTATTGAAATTGAAAAATCAAGCGTGATTGACCTAATCCCCGAAGAAACAGCTAAATCGTTTGATGAATTTTATAAATGCCCGAAATGCGGAAAAATTTACTGGGGTGGGTCCCATACAATAAGAATTATCAAATTGCTTAACGAAATCAAAAATGAATGAAACAGAGATCAAAAACTGGAGAATAATTGACATAATAAACTGGGGCACACAATATTTTAAGCTCAAGGGGATTGACGAAGCAAGATTAACAATTGAACTTATGCTCTGCCACATCCTCAAATGCAAAAGAGTTGACCTGTATGTAAATTTTGAGAAACCACTCACCAAGTCAGAGCTTGAGAATTTAAAAGAACTGATAAAAAGAAGGTTAAGAAGAGAACCACTTCAATATATAATTGGCAAAACAGAATTTATGGGACTTGAATTTAAACTCACCCCTGCTGTCTTAATACCAAGACCTGAAACTGAAATCCTCGTTGAAAGAGCACTTGAAACTCTGAAAAAAGAATTCGCAGATAGAAAAACGCCCAAAGTGCTTGACATTGGAACAGGAAGTGGAAATATTGCGATAAGCTTGGCAAAATTCCTCGGAGATAAAATTACTGTAATTGGGATTGACATAAGCAAAGAAGCCATTGAACTTGCAAAAGAAAACGCACAGTTGAATGGGGTTAAAAATGTTGAATTCATTCAACTTGATTTATTTGATCAAAAACTTATAAATGAATTTAAAAAACAATTTGATCTCATTGTTTCAAATCCCCCGTATATTGCAGTTGATGAAATTGAAAATTTGCAAGATGAAATAAAAAAATTTGAACCAAGACATGCAATCACAGACGGAGCGAATGGTTTAAGTTTCTATAAAAGAATTGCAAAAATTGGGAAGGAACTCATCAATGAAACTGGTTTCATCCTCGTTGAAATAGCATACGGTCAAGCTGAAAATGTCAAAAAAATTTTCACAGACGCTGATTATGGACAAATTGAAATATTCAAAGATTATCTCGGGATTGAAAGAGTTGTAAAAATAAAAGTTGGATAACGATGAGAGCCCTGATTCAAAGAGTTATTCGTGGGAGCGTAACAATTAATGGTTCGCTACACAGTCAGATAGGAAAAGGTATTGTAATTTTGCTTGGGATAAAAAATGGAGATACGGAAGAAGATGCCAAATATCTTGCAAACAAATGCGCAAACTTGAGAATTTTTGACGATGAAAATAAAAGAATGAACTTATCTGTTAAAGATGTAAATGGAGAAGCTCTTGTCGTGTCTCAATTTACTCTTTACGGTGACACAAGGCATGGAAATAGACCAGATTTCACGCAGGCGTCAAAACCTGAAGAAGCGGAAGTTTTATACAATAAATTTGTTGAATATCTTAAGCAAATAATGGGACAGGAAAAGGTGAAAACAGGCGTTTTCAAAGCTATGATGCTTGTTGAAATAATAAATGATGGTCCTGTAACATTACTCGTTGAAAGCAAGGGGAAATAAAAGATTTGCCCGCTATCAAACTAATTTGATATAAATCTTGGTTTACTTATTCACTTCTTTTTAAAAACAATTGTCACAGGCACTCCGATAAAGCCAAAATGTTCTCTAATTTTATTCTCAAGAAACCTTTTATAATGTTCTGGTATATCGTCGGGAAAGTTTGCGAAGAATGCAAATACAGGTGGCGCTGTTTTAACTTGCGTGACATATTTAATTTTTATCTCCTTTCCAGATACAGCAGGCGGTGGTGTTTCCTTAACAATTGGAAATAAAACTTTGTTAAGTTCACTTGTCTTTATTTTTTTATTTCTCTCGTCATAAACAATCTTGGCAAGGTCAAGCACCTTAAAAATCCTTTGCTTCGTCTTTGCAGAGATGAAAAGAATGGGCACATAATCAAAAACTTTCAACCTTTCTTTCAAAGCGTGTTCATATTCAAGTGCAGTGTTTGAATCCTTCTCAATAAGGTCCCACTTGTTCACGGCAATTATAATTCCCTTTTTCAAATCCGCAGCTTCCCCAATAATTCTCAGGTCTTGCCTTTCAAGCCCACATGTTGCGTCAAGCATAACAACAGCAACATCGCATCTTTCAACTGATTTTAGAGCTCTTATAGCACTGTAAAACTCTATGCTTTCTTTAATCTTGCTTCTCCTTCTCAATCCAGCGGTATCAATTAACACAAATTCGGTATCGTTATATCTAAAAGTTGTATCTATTGAGTCTCGGGTTGTCCCAGGTATATCGGTTACAATTATTCTATTTTCACCTAAAATTGCATTCACAAACGAAGATTTTCCAACATTTGGTTGCCCAACAACAGCAACTTTTATCTGGTTCTTACCCTCTTCGGTTTCCTCAACTTTTTCAGGAAGATCCTTGACAACTTCATCAAGGAAATCTCCAACTTTTCTACCATGAAGAGCGGAAATTGAAAATGGTTCCCCAAGACCAAGTTCATAAAATTGGGATGAATAAAGTTCAAGTTTATCATTGTCAATTTTATTTACCGCAAGAATAACCTTCTTTTTCGTTTGCCTTAAAATTTTTGCAATTTCAATATCTATTGGCGTAACCCCAGTTATCGCATCAACAACGAAAACTATCACATCTGCCTCGTCAATTGCTATTTGAACCTGTTCTCTTATAGCTGACTCAAAAACATCATCGGAATCGGGAACATAACCGCCGGTATCTATCACAGTAAATTTTTTCCCGTTCCATTCCGCTTGCCCATAATGTCTGTCCCGTGTTACCCCACTTTTAGGGTCAACAATTGCATCTCTTTCCCCAATTATCCTGTTGAAAAGGGTTGACTTTCCTACATTTGGTCTCCCTACAATTGCAACTATATTTTTTCCCATCTTTAAATGTTCATTTTTGATTCATTTGGCTTATTTTAAAATTAGCAATGGAAAATTTGATAAGCAAAAACATCTTAATTGTTTTTTTGAGGCGCATTTGCTAAATTTAAACGCATTTGAATTTAAAACAAATATAAGGGCAAGATGTTCGCCGTTGTTAAAATTGGTGGTCATCAGTATAAAGTCAAAGAGAATGATAAAATTTTCGTTCAAAAGATTGAAGATGAACCGGGAAGCAAAGTCAAATTTGAAACTGTCCTCCTCCTTCAGGATAACGAAAAAACTTATGTTGGGAACCCCTATGTGCCTGGCGCTTTTGTTGAGGCAACAATACTTGACCATGTAAAAGGGGAAAAAATCATCGTTTTTAAGAAAAAGCGTCGCAAAGGTTATAAAGTAACAAAAGGACATCGCCAAAATTATACTCAAATTGAAATTAATAAAATTTATTTTGAAAGTTAATGCCAAGGGTGGATGTAGCAAAAATAATTCAAGAGCTTGTCGTTCCTGAGCTTCACGATATTAAGTCAAGCATCCAAGAGTTAAGAACAAAATTTGATTCAGAGATCAAGCGACTTGATGAAAAAATTGACCTTGTTAGAAATGAATTAAAAGCTGAGATTGGTGGATTAAGAAAGGAAATTGAAAGCGTTCGTAATGAATCAAAAGCTGAAATCGGTGGATTGAAAAAAGACATTGAAAGCGTCCGCAGTGAATTAAAAGCTGAAGTTGACGGATTGAGAAAAGATATTGAGAATGCTCGCACCGAATCAAAAGCCGAAATCGCTGGATTGAAAAAAGATATTGAAAGCGTCCGTAGTGAATTAAAAGCTGATATTGAGAGTGCTCGCACCGAATCAAAAGCCGAAATTGCTGGATTGAAAAAAGATATTGAAAGTGTTCGCAGTGAATTAAACGCTGAAATTGGTGGGTTGAAAAAAGATATTGAAAGCGTCCGCAGTGAATTAAAAGCTGAAGTTGACGGACTGAAAAAAGATATTGAAAACGCTCGCGCCGAATCAAAAGCTGAAATTGGTGGATTGAAAAAAGACATTGAAAGCGTTCATAATGAACTAAAAGTTGAGATCGGTGGATTGAAAAAAGATATTGAGAACGCTCGCGCCGAATCAAAAGCTGAAATTGGTGGATTGAAAAAAGATATTGAAAGCGTTCGCAGTGAATTAAAAGCTGAAGTTGACGGATTGAGAAAAGATATTGAGAATGCTCGCACCGAATCAAAAGCTGAAATCGGTGGATTGAAAAAAGACATTGAAAGCGTCCGCAGTGAATTAAACGCATTTAGGAATGAGTTCAGGGCAGAGATAAAACGCCTTGATGAGAAGATTGATATTGCAATTCAAATAAGGGAACGGCTCGCTGCACTTGAATCAAAAGTTGCAAGTTTGATAAAATAAAAAAATTAAAAAGGGAGGTGAATTGATATGGCACATAAAAAAGGTGGAGGTTCTTCACAAAATGGAAGGGATAGCAATTCCAAAAGACTTGGGGTCAAAAAATTTGGCGGTGAATTTGTAAGGGCTGGAAATATAATCGTCAGACAAAGGGGAACGAAGTTCAAACCTGGTTTAAATGTTGGGATGGGCAAGGATTACACATTATTTGCAAAGATTGATGGCATCGTCAAATTTGAATACTTAACAAAAGACAAACAAATCGTTAGCGTCTACCCAGTTGATGGGGTAAACAATTAGCACCTTTAAAATAAATCAGGAGGTATTAAAATGAAAATCACAATTGTTGGTGCTGGTAATGTTGGTGCAACAACAGCACAGAGAATAATTGACAACGAACTTGCCAATGAAGTTGTGCTTGTTGATATCGTTGAGGGAATTCCCCAAGGTAAGGGTCTTGACATGTATGAGGCAACCCCTATAACTGGAGTTGATGTAAAGGTCATCGGAACAAATGGATATGAGGAGACCGCTAACTCAGACATAATAATAATCACCGCAGGAGTTGCACGAAAACCAGGGATGAGCCGAGAAGATCTTTTAAACACAAACTTTGGGATCGTTAAAGAAGCAACTTTAAAATCAATTGAAAAATCACCCAACGCCATCATAATTGTTGTTACAAATCCACTTGATGTGATGGCTTATACCGCTTGGAGGATAAGCGGTTTTGAAAGGCATAGAGTTATTGGTATGGCTGGCGTCCTTGATACAGCAAGATTTAGAACTTTCATAGCAATGGAACTCAATGTATCTGTTGAGGATGTGTATGCATTCGTTCTCGGAGGACATGGCGATGATATGGTTCCGCTTGTAAGATATACAACAGTTGCTGGAATACCAATCTCTGAACTCCTTCCGAAGGAAAAAATTGAACAGCTTGTCAAAAGAACACGGGAAGGTGGCGCTGAAATTGTAAGCTACCTTAAAACTGGAAGCGCTTATTACGCACCATCTGCAGCAATTGTTGAAATGGTTGAATCAATAGTTAAAGATAAGAAACGAATTCTCCCATGCTCTGTGCTACTTCAAGGGGAATACGGATTAAATGATGTTTTCGTTGGGGTCCCAGTTAAACTTGGCAAGAAAGGTGTTGAGGAAATAATTGAGCTGAAATTAACTGATGAAGAAAAACAAGCGCTTCATGCCTCTGCGTCAAGGGTAAAGAAAATAATTGATTCGTTAAAATTTGATTAAAAATTTAACAGCGGGCGATCCGCCCGCTTCACTTTATCAAAATTAAATTGGGGGGAAATATGAAGAAAGTAAAAACTGTGATTTTGTTATCTTTCGTAATCTATTCAATTTCCATCTGGGGTTGTAAAAAGGAAACAACTGCGCCAATTGAAACAATCCCATCAAACTTATTCCCGCTAAAAGTTGGTAATGTATGGTATTACTCTGGTTATGAGATTGATACAGCTGGAGCTAAAATTTCTGGAACCGAATTTAACTCTTCAACAACTATAATTGGTCAAATTCAATTCCAAGGCAAAAATCCTTTCGTTGTAATTGACTCATTCAAATATGCTAATAGAAACATAGAAGTTGATACGCTTCTTGTTTATCTTGAAGGTAATTATCTTTATGCCTGGGTTGATTTAACAGGGATGGTTGGAATTCCCGGCTTTGAGTATAAAAAATGGGTTCCATTTGTAAAAGCAGCTGGAAATCTAAATGAACCATATACAATATTGAGCTTGGATACAACTATCACTGTAAATTATCAGGGGCAATTGCTACCGTTGAGCATCAGAATAAATATAACTGGGAACATAAGCCTAAAAGAACAAGTTCAAACACCAGCTGGAAGATATGACTCATATAAGTTTGAAGCCCTTACCACAGGTTCTGTAAGTGTTGGTGGAGTTACACTTGCAAGTTTTACTTCAAAAAATTACATTTGGTTTTCATCAGGCATCGGTCCTGTAAAACACGAAACACCCGCAACTCGTAACGAAAATGGAAAAAGGCGTGAGCTTGTAGGTTATAAAGTGAGTTAAACTAAAAAACCCCGGGAAAATCCCGGGGTTTTTTACTTTAGAAGCTCACCCTGGTACCAAGCTGAATTTGCCTTGGAGCACCAGCTGTTGTTGGTTTACCAAACAATGCTGACCTCATATTACCAACATAACCTCCAAAGTTAGTCCAGTTAAACACATTAAATGCCTCAAGCATTAATGTCAGAGTAAATCCACGATATGAAAAATCTTTTGACAAACGCAAGTTAAAGTTTCTCTCGGCAAATACATACTTGAATATGAATCTTTGACCTGGAACCCTACCGGCGTTTCTACCTAATCCAGCCGGATAATCATTGCCCAAAACACCATCATTATTATCATCCGTTCCAGTGTAAACAAGATATGGTCTCCCGGTTGCAAATGTTCCCCACCCACTTAGCTTAAATCCAAATGGCAGATCAAATATACCATTAATTGAAATTCTATGTCTTTCATCAAGCGTTGAAGGCGCCTTTTTCAGCATATTTGGATTTGTATAATATGAATAACCGTAGTAAATCGTATTATCAAATTCATCGTAAGTCCAAGATAAAGTATAGGCAATGTTCAAACCAAATGAACCAGGCTTATACGGTTTATCAAATGTAAAATAGATAGCATCATACCATGAATTACCTTCATCTGTCCAGACTTGGATTGAACCATATTTAGTTGTTAAGTTATTTTTCCAATTCGCATTATATGTCGTTATTTCATTATATCCTCTAACGCCCGTGTAACTTATGCTTGTAACTATATCTCCAAATCTTTGGCGCAAGCCAATGCTAAACTGAATTGTCATTGGTGGTTTTAAATCATTCGGGATCAAAAACACCTCGGGTGCCGGAACTCTACCCTGTGCAATTAAATTAAGAAGTTCATCACGGTTATAATATCTGTCATCCCAAGGAATTCTATTAGGACCAAAATCAAGATAATAAACTTTCCAAGTGTATCTTAAAATCTCATCAGAAGCAACATTCCAAACATGTCTATCATAATAAATCCCTGCTCCACCAAAAATCACAGTCTTTCCTTCTTTGCTTATGTCATAAGAAACACCAACTCTTGGTTGAAATGCTTTCCAATATGGTTTTCTATCCTTACCCGTTGAAAAATATTTTGCAGGGAAAAATTGACTTAAGTCTCTTCTTATTGTATCTGGAACTGCAAAATCATTGTTTATCATATTTGATTCATAATCCCATCTAATCCCGATATTCAAAGTTAGATACGGTGTAACAGCCCAGTCGTCCTGAATATACACACCCAATTGCGTGTTCCATTTTTCAACCGTTGGTATGCCAACTCCGACCCTTGCTTGATATGGAGCCGTGCTGGTATCACGCAGGAAATAAAATATCGGATGGAGATAAAGTTTTTGATTTGCTTCATATCTTAACCTTTGAACGAAAAATCCACCCTTTATAATATGGTTGCCAGTGGTATAAGTTATATCATCGTAAAGTGCGTATCTATCCTGGAACCAATTCTGCGGTGCATGTGAAAAAGCTCCAATATATGCACTTGGGTATATTTTACCAGGCGTTGGGAACGGTGCAATATTTGCAATCTCCCAATTATAGCGCTGGAAATTAATTCTTGCCTCGTTCATTAAATTAGGCGAAATTATATATTGATGCTTCAAGACATAGTTATAAACTCTGTTATAGAAAAGTCGTCCTCTTTCATAAACAGATAAACCACCGACGCCAATATGATCTTTATCAAATCTCCCGTAATAGCTGAAATCAAGGAAGTGATTAACTGTAGGTTGAAATGTTAATCTCGCCACCCCAACATGACCAGCAAATGGAACTTTAAATGTTCCAGCATATTGTGCAAATTGCTGACCAACTGTGACAGTTGCAAATTTATCAAGCGAAGTTCCTTCATAGGATACAAAGAAATGAAGTTTGTCTCTTATAATTGGACCACCTAAGCTCACACCAGTTTGAAAACGTTTAAAGTTCGGCTTTGCAGTTTCAAATGGTCCCCTTGCATTCAAAGACTTTTCACGATATGTAAAGAAAGCAGTTCCATGAAATTCATTTGTTCCAGTTTTTGATACCGCAGTTATAACGCCACCACCAGCTTTAGCATATTCCGCTTTGTAAAGCTGAGTTATAACCCTCGCTTCCTTCACAGCATCAAGTGGAAATGGGTTTCCACTACTTAAAAATTGACCTGCAAGTCCACCCTCAACAATTTCATTTTTATATTCCGTTCCTTCAAAATAAAACCCAACCCATGTTGGTTGCATTGCTCCACTTCCGAATGTCGCTCCAATTGGTTTCAAACCAGGCACAAGAGCTGTAAGCTCAAGGAAATTACGTGTGTTAACCGGCAAAGCCGAGATCTGCTGAGGTCTTAGAGGAACTGAAAGCTCCGTCTTTTTAACCTCATATTCAGGCAATTCCGCTGTTACGACAACCTCTCCAACCTGTATTTCCTTTGGAACAATGGTAAAGTTAACTGTAGCTTTTTCACCAACTACCAACTCAACAATCTTCGTTTGTTTCCCATAAGCAACATGAAGAACGGTTATCTCATAAGTCCCTGGCGGTACAGATAAGATATTGTAAATTCCACTTGCTGTTGTAATAGCACCACGAGTATAACCTGTCTCAACATTTTTTGCAATAACTTCAACATCGGGGACTGGTTTCCCTTCATTGTCAACAATTTTCCCAGTAACAGATGCTGTGTAAGAACCACTACCTTGAGCAAAAATAAGATGGAAGGAAATTAAGGCGAGAGTTAAAAAGGTAATAATTCGCATGGTAAGAACCATACTTTTGTTTTTATTTCGTGTTTTTAAATTAATGAGACAGGATGGAAAAATCAAGAGAAATTCAATATAGGGAACAAGGGTTAAAAAATTTTAATTTTGATGGGATTTAGTGCCGAGGGCGGGACTCGAACCCGCACGGGTTGCCCCACACGCCCCTCAAACGTGCGCGTCTACCAATTCCGCCACCTCGGCTTGTAACCAACACAAATATAAAACTTTTAAGTTTCAAAGTCAAATTTTATAGAAATTAATTTGACAATTATCTCGCTCTGCGTTATATTTTAAAAAATGCAAAAACTGATGCTCTAAATATGGAAGAACCAAACCTAAAAATTGAAGAAATTCGCAGAAAATTTGAAATTGACACGAGATTGTGCGTTTTTGAATTATCTGAGGGCTTGATCAAGGTTTCGGATGAGAAAATCTTCAAAAAACTTCAAAAAATTTTGAAAACTCAATCTATATCAATCCCTATAAAACTTCTACCTCCCGAAGAACTCACTTTAAAGTATGGCATATGTAATACTGGAACAGCACCCGTTTTCAAAGATCCATCTATGCGAAGCGAACAGATAACGCAAATCATACTTGGTGAAACCTTTGATGTTCTTGAAATAAAAGATGATTGGGTAAGGATAAGATTACATTTTGACGGATATATCGGTTGGGTGTATAAACCGCAGGTTGTTCTGATGGATGAACCTAAATTTTCAGAATATGTCCAAAAACAAAAAATTGAGTTTATTTCAAACTTAGGTTTTATCTATTCAAAACCTGATAAAAATTCAACCGCTCTAAGAGATGTGGTCATTTGTTCCATTCTGAATTATATTGAGATAAAAAACGGATGGCTCAAAATTGAATTACCTGACGAAACATATGGATTCATACGAAAAAACGAAGCGAGAAAATTTAAATTTGCCGAAAGACCAAAACCAGATGATATAATTCAAACCGCAAAGAGGTTTTTGGGTGTATCTTATATTTGGGGCGGGAAAACGCCAAAAGGTTTTGATTGCTCTGGCTTTGTCCAAACTGTTTTCAGAATAAACGGAGTTCAATTGCCAAGGGATTCGGATATGCAGTGGAAAATTGGGAAATATGTTGGCAAAGATTTAAAAAAATTTAAAAAGGGAGATCTCCTGTTTTTCAGTTCAGATGGCAAAAGAATAACTCATGTGGGAATTTATACTGGGAAAGACAAAGAAATAATTCACGCATCTGGATTTGTAAGGTTGAACAGTTTGGATAAAAAAAGCAAACTTTACAGCGAGCGACTTGAAAGAACTTTTATGGGTGCAAAAAGAGTTTTAAATTTAAAATAAAAAATTTTAAAATTTTCATGGAGGTGAGTTAAATTCAGGGAAGAGGTTCAATTCAAATTTCGCCTATACGAGGAGAAAGAAAAACATTCAAATCCATTGCACAAAAAAGTTCTTGTATTAAATCAAAATTACGAGCCGATGAGCATTTGTCCTGTTAAAAAAGCAATTAATTTAATTTATCTTGGGAAAGCTGAACTTATCGCAGCAAGGGAAGGACAATACATAAGGTCTGTTTCCTATTCAATACCATTTCCAACGGTTGTAAGATTATCGTATTACATCCACATGCCATATCGCAGGGTAATTTTGACGAGGAAAAACATCCTCAAACGGGACAATTACAGATGCCAATATTGTGGTCGCACAGGTGTTCCGCTCACAGTTGACCATGTCATCCCAAAGTCAAAAGGTGGAGAAGATACCTGGGAAAACCTTGTATGTGCATGTGTGCAGTGCAATAATAGGAAGGGGGATAGAACCCCCGAGGAAGCTGGAATGAAATTATTGAGAAAACCGATGCGACCAAATCCAATACTTTTCATCAAAAATTTCGTTGGCGAAATTGACGATAGTTGGAAGCCCTATCTATTTCTGTAAGGCTTAAACAGTCCTTGAAAAAATTGGCTTTTCTTTCATCATTTTTTCAAGATATGCGTCAAAGCACATAGCTATATTCCTTATCACAAGTCGTCCCATTAGGGTTACGATTATTTTGTCACCTGTTAACTCAATAAGTCCATCATCAATAAATTCCTTTAACTTCGGTAACGAATCAGCGAAGTATTCATCAAAGCTTATCCCAAATCTTTCTTCAACTTCACTTTTTGTGATCTCCATATCGCACATCAATCGCATTATTACATGTTTTCTTATGATATCATCCTGATTCATTTTGTATCCAAGCGCAGTTGGGAATTTACCCTCATCAATCCTTGCGTAATAGTCTTTTAATTCCTTATAATTCTGGGCGTAGATATTTTGAAACTGACTTATTGCAGACATCCCAAAGGCATATAAATCAGCACCTGCTCGTGTTGAGTAACCCTGAAAATTTCTATAAAGTGTTTTTTCTTTCTGAGCAATTGCAAGTTCATCATCTGGTTTTGCAAAGTGATCCATACCAATGTAAACATATCCAGCATCAGTTAATTTTTCTATCGTCATTTTCAAAATTTTCAATTTAACCTCTGGAGCTGGTAAATCTTCTTTCTTTATCACACGCTGATGAGGCTTAAGCCACGGAACATATGCAAAATTAAAAACAGCAAGTCGCTCGGGCGAAAGTTCAATCACTTTATCAATCGTTTTTTCAAACGATTCAATAGTTTGAAATGGCAAACCATAGATCAAGTCAAGATTTATGCTTTTAAATCCAAGCTCACGCGCCCAATCAATCGCCTGCCTTGTTATCTCCTCAGGTTGAATTCTATTTACAGCTTTTTGAACCTTGGGATCAAAATCTTGCACACCCATGCTTATCCTGTTAAATCCAACTTCGCGAAATGCCTTCATATGTTCATATGTTAAACCACGTGGATCAATCTCAACTCCAACCTCTGGATCATCTACATATTTGAATCTCTCATTTATGAAATTTCCAAGTTCTCTTATCTCATCGGGGTTAAGATAAGATGGAGTTCCACCGCCCCAGTGAAGTTGCGTTACCTTTCTACTTGGCGAGATCAATCTCCAAACCATATCAATTTCCTTCTCAATATAGTCAAGGTATCTTCTTATCGTCTCACGCCTATGCGTCACAAGCATATTACAACCACAAAAATAACACAATGTATCACAAAAGGGGATATGGAAATAAAGCGACAGATCAGCATTTGAATTCTGGATATTGTTTTCAATAATTGCGTTTTTGTAATCATCCGGACCAAAGTCTTTTGAAAAAGCCGGAGCTGGTGGATAGCTTGTATATCTTGGTCCAGGGCGATCATATTTCTTTAAAAGTTCTATATCAACATTTTCAAACTTCATGGCTTAATATTGATTTTTATTTGTGATATTTTTTGCTTTCAGTTTTCACTGTATCAACAAGTAACTTAACATTTTCAACTGGGGTTTCGGGTAAAATTCCATGCCCGAGATTAAAAATGTGTCTGTTCCCAATGCCATACTTTTCAAGAACCTTGATAGATTCCCGGACGATCGTTTCAGGTTTAGAAAGAAGAACCACTGGGTCAAGGTTTCCCTGTATTGAAACTTTATCGGAAGATCTTTCCCTTGCTTTCCCGATATCAAATGTCCAATCAATGCTTATAACATCGCAACCCGAATTTATGATTTCCTCAATCCATTGCCATGTTCCCTTTGAAAACAGAATTACAGGAGTTTCATCAAATTTTGATTTAACTTTCTCAATCACATAAATGATATAGTTAAGCGAAAACTCCTTAAAATCATCATAGTTTAAGATACCGCCCCAAGTGTCAAATATCTGAACTGCGTCTGCTCCGTGTTCAATTTGTGAAATCAAAAAATCAGAAATAGCAATAGCAACCTTCTCAAGAAGTTTATGCGCAAGTTCAGGTCTTGTGTAAATAAACAACTTCGCATTTTTAAAATCCTTTCCAAGCCCATCATCAACCATATATGCAAATAAGGTCCACGGCGAACCAGCAAAACCAATAAGGGGAACATCAATGTTTCGCTTTGTTAATCTGATCGCCTCAAGGACATATCTTAGTTTTTCTGTTGGATCTGGAATCTCAAGTTTTTCAATATCTTCCTCGCTTTGAATAATTTTTTCAAATCGCGGTCCTTTACCCTCATCAATGTAAAGTTTTAAACCCATCGCTTCTGGAAGAACGAGTATATCAGAAAAAATTATCCCTGCATCAACTTTAATTACCTCAACAGGTTGAAGCGTAACCTCAGAAGCAAGTTCCGGGGTTTTAATCATGGTGAGAAAATCATACTTTTCTCTCACTTTTCTATACTCAGGTAAATATCTTCCCGCCTGACGCATTATCCATATTGGGGTTCGCTCAATCTTTTCTCCTTTACAAGCTTTTAAAAATATATCATTCATCAACTTTAGCCCCAAAATTTATTTTTCTTTACTTATCAACTCGGCGAGAAATTTCGCATCTGGTTTGGGGTTAAACTTCATCGGATTTATGTCAACATTTAAACCAAGTTTTTCACACTCCCTCAATGTCGTTTCACCAATAACAGCAATTTTCTGTCCATTAAATTTAATCTGACCAAAAATTTCAAAAAAGTTTCTTACACTTGATGGGCTGAAAAAAGTTATAAATTTTATGTCGCCATCTTCAATCATCTTTTTGATGTTCTCTTTTTCCTCTTCGCTCACCTCTGGTTTTACCGTTTTATAAACCACTATATCGTCAATCTCAAGACCATTTTCCTTTAAAAGTTTTATTGAGAGCTCGTCAACAAGGTTACCGTGTGGAAATAAAAACCTTGAACCTCTTTTTTCAGATAAAATCTTTGCGAACAAATCTTCCTTATCCGATTTCGCCGGCAAAGTTTCAACACTAAAACCATACTTCTCAACCTCACTTTTCGTCTTTATGCCAACAGCGTGAAATTTTTTTGTTCTCAACTTTTCAATTGGATGAAACTTCGCAAATCTTTCAAAGAAAAATCTCACAGCGTTTGAACTTGTGAAAATTATATCAGTATAATCATCAATTCTTTTGATCTTTTCATCAACTTCATCCCAAGAATCAGGTTCAGTTATTTCAATTGTTGGCAAGAAAACTGGGACAAAGCCAAATGATTCAAGGTATTTTGCGAATTCAAGCGCTTGCGATCTATCCCGTGTTATTAAAACTTTCATATTCAATTTAATTTTCTTATTTCGTCAAGGATTTTTGAAGCACCTTGCTCAAGGAGTTTCTCCGCAAGTTTAAAGCCAAGCTCTTCAACATTTTCATTTACATCATCTTCTATTGAATCACGAACTAAAAATGAGCCATCAAAATTGCTTACCATCGCAGAGAGCTTAATTTTCCCATTTGATACAAACGCAAATGCTCCAATTGGAATTTGACATCCGCCCTCAAGATATTTTAAAAGAGCCCGTTCTGCTCTCGTTGCAAGTTCGGTTTCCTGATGATTTATTTTTCTGACCAGTTCAAAAATTTTTTCATCACTTTCTCTAATCTCAACGGCTATTGCACCCTGACCAACCGCTGGGAGAATAAAATCAGTTGAGATTACTTCTGAAACCCTATCCGTGTAATTCATCCTTTTCACCCCAGCATAAGCCAAAACCATGCCGTTCCAATTTGATTCATCAAACTTTTTAAATCTTGTATCAATATTTCCACGAAGATCAACAAATTGAAAATCAGACCTTAAATGTAAAAGTTGTGCTTTCCTTCTCAAACTTCCCGTTGCAATGATTGAATTTTGAGGAAGTTCGGTAAGTTTTAAATTATTTTTAGATATTAAAACATCTCTTACATCCTCACGCTCTGTCACTGCACCGATAATTAAACCATCAGGTAGTTTTGTCGGAAGGTCTTTCAAACTGTGAACAGCGATGTCAATTTCACGATTTAAAAGTTGAACTTCAATTTCTCTTGTGAAAATTCCTTTATCCCCAATTTTTGAAAGAGGAGAATCAAGAATTTTATCACCTTTGGTTTTTATGATCCTGATTTCAAATTCAAGTTCTGGAAAGATCTGCGAAAGTTTCCCTTTCACAAATTCGGTTTGCCAAAGCGCAAGTTTACTTCCTCGTGTCCCAATTACTATTTTTCGCATCATTTAAAAATCTATTTTTGTTCAAGCCCAAATAACTCTCTGACAAACTGTATGAATTTTATCCTTTCTGATTCAGGTTTTCCGTTTGATGATTCACGAATACTTACAGTTGGGTTATGAAGTAATTTGTTTACAAGTGATTTCGTTAATGCATCAACCTTTTGGAAATCCTCTGGAGAAAACTTGTTTCTGTATTTTTCAAGTTCAAGTTGCCTTATCTGCTCAAATCGTTCACGCAGAAGTTTTATCGTTGGTGCAACCTGATGTGCCTCATACCATTTAATAAAATTTTTAAGTTCTTCGTCAATTATACGCTGAACTTTTGGAATCTCGTTTAACCTCCTTTCGTAATTTGCTTTTGCAATTGATTCAAGTGAATCAATATCTTCAAGAAAAACATTTTCAATATCCTTAACCGCTGGCTCAACATTTCTTGGAACGCCGATATCTATGATAAGAATAGGTTTGTTTCCCCTTCTTGACATTGCACTTTTCACCTGAGATAATGTTAGTATGTAACCACTGACAGTTACAGAGCTTATTACAACATCAACCTCAACAAGTTTGCTTGTGATTTCTTCAAGTCTTATAACCTTCCCGTTAAATTGTTCAGCAAGTTTTTGAGCTCTTTCAATTGTTCTATTTGCGATGTAAAGCTCGCTTACCCCATGAGATATGAGATGTTTTGCGGTAAGTTCAGCTGTCTCACCAGCTCCAATGAGCATTCCCTTTTTCTTTGAAAGGTCGGCAAAAATTTTCTCTGCAAGTTCAACTGCTGCATAGCTTACCGAGACAGCCCCTTCACTTATTGATGTCTCCGATTTTGCCCTTTTCCCCGTTCTAAAAGCAGTATGAAAAACCTCATGAAGCAGAGTCCCAACAACGCCACATTTTACAGCAACCTCATAAGCGTCCTTTACCTGCCCAAGGATTTGAACATCACCCACAAGCATTGAATCAATTCCGGAAGCAACTTCAAGAAGATGTCTAACCGCATCATAAGAGCGCAATATGTAAAAGTGAGATTGATTTACAACTCCTCCAGCTCCCTTTTTTAAAATGAGGAAATCTATAAGTTGCTCTGGTTTAATCTCATCACCTTTTAAAACTCCGTAAAGTTCTGTTCGGTTGCAGGTTGACAAGAGAACCCCTTCCTTCAGGAAAAGTTGAACAATTTCAGGAAGAACTTTTTCGGTTTCATCAAGCGTATAGTAAAGTTTTTCCCTTATCTCAAGGTTTGCAGTTTTATGATTTAATCCAACGAGCAACAAGTCCATATTCATTTAAAAAACCTTAATTTATCAATAAAATCTGTGAAATCCTGACATCGCATTTGCGAAAGCCATAACAACAAAGGCAAGAAGAAAGCCAATAATTGACATAATTGCGGTTTTTTTGCCAGTTAAACTTGCTATCTTTCTCATTCCTAAACCACTGCCATAGACGAACCATATAACAAAAGTCCCAATAAGTTTAGCATCTGTGTATGAAAAGTTCTTGAAAGCCTTCGGTAGCCAAATGAAACCAACAATTATAACAAATGTCAAAGATATGAACCCAACAGTTGCCGACTTATGAAGCATTGATTCAATAGTTTCAAGGTTTGGGAGATTTTTATAAACGGTATCAAATGTTTTACTTCTAATTTTGTTGTAAAGCATTATGTAAAGAAGTCCATAAATTGCAGAAAGAGCAAAAGCAGAATACCCAACAAGTGCAAAAGTCACATGAAGTGCAAGTAGCTCATTTTTTAAAACATCATGTTCAAACCCATAAATATCCCTTGAGAAAAGCCCCGCTACTGACACAAGAATTGAGGAAATAAGAATTGCAAAGAAGCCAGTGTTTTTAATCTTCGTCAGCGATTCAATCACAATATACGCGAGTGCGAGAGAAAAACCAAGCACACATAGAAGTTCAAATATTGATGTCACTGGAGGATGTTTAAGTTCTGCAGTTCTAATCACAAGATAAATGAAATGAATGAAAAGCGTGAAAACAAGAAATTTTGTTTTCCATCTCCTCGCCGTTATATCGTCTTTAAAAAATGCCCGACCATATAGCCAGCAAGTTGTTATATAAAAAATTGGTAAAACAATTTTAAAAATTTTCAAAACAGGAAACATCGTTTGAGCCAAAATTAATTTCTTCAAATGTAAATATAACCTGTTTTTGAAATCAAAACAAATTGAGAAAAGATGTTGAAAAATTTTTAAGCCCATAACATTGATGCACTTTAAGGGATGCTTTTAACCCTTGAAAAGTCAAAAACACTTGACAATTTCAAAAAAATTTTTATATTTATAATTGAAAACTGATTTAAAACAAAGTTTAAACTCTTTATGCGTGTTGCTCTTGTGTTCAACTTGAAGAAGGAGAAGACGGATGATTCAAGTGGAGATGATTCGTTTAGTAGTGTTAAGTTCTTAAATAAGTTAAGTGCTGAACAAAAAGAAGAGATAATTGATGACACCTACGCCGAGTGGGATACATGGGAGACAATAAATGCTGTTAAACTCGCCCTTGAAGAAAATCACACCGTCACTTTGATTGAAGCTGATGAAGATTCCTTTGAAAAATTAAGAAGAACAAAACCTGATATCGTCTTCAACATCGCAGAAGGCTTTCACGGTGCAAGCAGAGAAGCACAAATCCCCGCCATACTTGAAATGTTAAACATACCTTATACTGGAAGCGATCCACTAACACTTGCCATCTGCCTTGATAAAGCACGAACAAAAGAGATTTTATCTTACCACAAAATTCCAACAGCAAAATTTATTGTTGTTGAAAACCTTGATGAATTTGATGGCGATATTGAGCTTGAATTTCCACTCATAGTTAAACCACTTCACGAAGGTTCAAGCAAAGGTATTTTTAACTCTTCAGTTGTTGAAAATAGAAAAGAATTGCTCTTTGAGATAGAAAGAATTCTAAATACATATAACGAGCCAGCTTTAATTGAGGAATTTCTACCAGGTAGAGAATTTACAGTTGCGATACTTGGAAACGGCAAAGATGCCCGAGTTTTGCCAATAATTGAAATTAAATTTGACTCGCTTCCCCCGGAAGCAAAACCAATTTACTCATTTGAAGCAAAATGGATATGGGATACCCCACAGAAACCACTCAACATTTTTCAATGCCCTGCTGAAATAGATAAAAAACTTAAAGAGACAATTGAAAAGATAGCACTTTCAACTTTTAAAATTTTACGCTGTAGGGATTGGTGTAGAATTGATATGCGCCTTGATAAAAACGGAATCCCAAACATACTTGAAGTTAATCCATTGCCAGGTATCCTTCCAAATCCAGAAGACAATTCATGCTTTCCAAAAGCAGCACGTGCAGCGGGGTTAACCTATAATCAAATGATAAACGAGGTTCTAAATTCAGCATTGAAAAGATATGGAATGATTTGATGAAATGATTGATAATCAATCAAGTGAAAATAAAATACAGGTGCTTTATGTTTAAAGGATTGGAAATAACGGTTATATATAACGACCCTACCATGATTGAGCCAAAAACCGAGGTGTATGATTCTTCAATTACCGAAATACGAAATGAGATTGAATTTATCACAAATTCACTTGAAAATGCGGGTTTTAAGGTTCAAGTATTGCCAGTTTATAACGCAAGAAAATTTATCAACGACCTTCTGAGTTTGAAAACCAACTTAATATATAATTTTTGCGAAATGGTTGAGCTTGAATCAAGTGAAGAAATTTTTGCAGCTGGATTATATGAATTGCTGAAAATCCCTTATACAGGAGCCCCACCGATGACGCTTGGGCTTTGCCTTGATAAAGCGAAAACAAAAATTATACTTTCACATTATAAAATTCCAACAGCAAAATTTGAAATTTTCAACGAGTCATTGAATGGTCATAGGAGAATAGATCTAAATTTCCCCTTAATAGTTAAGCCTCTTCACGAAGATGCAAGCACAGGGATAAATGAGAAATCAGTCGTTTATGAAATGAAAGAACTTGAAGAAAGAGTTGAGTTTATCACAAAGATGTTTAAACAACCAGCGCTTGTTGAAGAGTTTATTGATGGAAGGGAAGTAAATGTTGCAATACTTGGGAATAAGCCACCTATTGTTCTTCCAATTTCTGAAATTGACTTTTCCCAATTGCCCTCGCACCTTCCAAAGATAGTAACTTATGAGGCGAAATGGATTCCGAACACAGATTATTATGAAAAAACCATCCCCATATGCCCTGCTCCACTTGACCCAGAACTTGAAAGAAAAATCAAAGAAATTGCGCTTTCATGCTATAACATAATGGGATGCAGAGATTATGCAAGAGTTGATATGAGGATTGATAAAAATGGAAATCCCTATGTCCTTGAGGTTAACCCAAATCCAGATCTTTCAAGAAATGCTGGGTTTATGCGTTCCGCTTCTGTTTACGGGTTAACACCATCTGAAACAATCGTGAAAATAGCAGAAATAGCCCTTGAGAGAATCTATGAAAATAAGGAAGTTAAAAAATAAAGATCGTGAAAAGATAATAAAAATTTTAAAGGAAACCGACATGTTCACAGAAGAAGAAATAAATGTTGCGACTGAATTGATTGATGAATTTCTTGCAAAGGATGAAGAAAGCGGATATGAAATTTACACTGCGGTTGATGATGCAGATAACCCAACTGGATATATATGTTTTGGTAAAAGACCGCTTACGCAAGGGACTTATGATATTTACTGGATTGCTGTTGAGCCATCTTTACAAGGAAACGGGATTGGCAAAAATTTAATGAAATTTACAGAACAAAAAATAAAAGAAAAGGGAGGGACTTTAATTCTTGTAGAAACATCTTCACAAGAAAAGTATTTGAAAACAAGATTATTTTACAAATCGTGCGGGTATGAGGAAGTAGCCCGCATCAAAGATTTTTATAAAGTAGGAGACAATTTAATAATTTTTGCAAAATATATTTAAGGAGGCAATTCTTATGGAGCTCTGGCAAGAGCTATTAAGAAAAAGCATTGAAACAGCTGAAGATTTTGCTGAAGTTTTCGGGGTAGATAAAGATTTGATGAGAAGAATAATTGAAAAATACCCCGCAAGGATCAATCCTTATTATTTAAGTCTAATAAGATACAAAGGGGATCCGATATGGCTTCAATGTTTTCCAGATATAGAAGAACTCACAGATGAAGAAATGCCTGAGGATCCACTTGATGAGGATGAAATGAGCCCCGTGCCAAGCATTACACATAGATACCCAGATAGGGTTCTTTTCCTTGTCACAAGCCAATGTTCCATGTATTGCAGATTTTGCACAAGAAAGCGAAAGGTTGGGGATTCAAGCAAAATAAGTATGAAGTTTATTCAAGATGGAATTGAGTATATAAAGAATCATCCAGAGGTGAGAGATGTTATATTATCTGGCGGTGATCCGCTGATGCTTACCGATTATATGCTTGAAAAAATCATCAAAGCTTTAAGAGAAATTCCACATGTTGAGATAATAAGGATAGGGACGAAAATGCCATGCGTGCTTCCGCAAAGGATCACCGAAAATCTATGCAACATGCTGAAAAAATATCATCCGATTTATGTCAACACCCATTTCAATCACCCATGGGAGATAACACCAGAAAGCAAGCGTGCGTGTGAAATGCTTGCCGATGCAGGGATTCCAGTTGGAAATCAAACTGTGCTTTTGCGTGGTGTTAATGATGATCCATATGTAATGCAGGAATTGATGAAAAAACTTCTTGCGATAAGAGTAAGACCATATTACATTTATCAGGCAGATATAACTCGTGGTGCGAATCACTTCAGAACGCCGATAAAAGTTGGCATTGAGATAATGGACAAACTTCGTGGGCACATCTCCGGGCTTGCTGTTCCCTACTATGTTATAGATGCACCAGGTGGCGGTGGTAAAATCCCAATTCTTCCACATTATGTTATAGCTCACAACGAGAACGAAATTATACTTAGAAACTTCAGGTATGAAATTTATGTCTATCCAGATGTCAAGGAAGAGGAGATAGAGGAAATAAGATATGAGCCGAAACCAAGCACGGAGCCGAGAAAAATCATTGAAAGGAAAAAGTGGCTCGTTGAATGAAAATATAATTTAAAAATTTTCAAAGAGGCGGAGAGCAAACTCCGCCTTTTTTATTTTTTGATAAAATTTTTAATTTATCTTGGAACATTACTTTGCATGATTTAGTTTATTTTTTTGAATAAAAAATTCACAATCAATGAGGTGTCTTCCAATGAAAAAATTTATTTTTGTCGTCGCAATTTTAATTTTCGGGGTCTCCCTTCAATCACAGGATAAAAAACAACCCAGACCCCCGTCAACACGAGATACGATTATTGTATATGAAAACCCACCAGATTTTAAATTAATTGATACCCTTGGGCTTAGAAAAGCTTGGGGAATTGATTTATCAGTTGCAAATAATGGCTTCGCATTCGGAACATTTTACAGATACCAACTAAAGGATGTTTATTTTCTTCAGGCAACGCTTAATTTTATGACCGCAAAAGATAAAAACGAAGTTGAATATATAGACCCGTGGACTGGGCAAACATTTGTCCCAAATAAAGTTAACAGAATTTTAGTTTTGCCACTCTCAATTTCGCTTCAATATCGCTTATTTAAAGATGAACTTGCAGATAACCTCCGACCCTTTTTAATGGCTGGAACTGGACCAACTTTGATCTTCACAACCCCATATGAGAAGGAATTTTTCAGCAGTTTAAAATATGGCAAAGCCCATTATACCGTCAATTTTTATATCGGCGTTGGGGCTTATATAGGGCTTGACCCAAGAACGATAAGTGGGTTAAGCATCAGATATTACTTCATTCCTTATTCAAAGGGAATTGAATCATTGCGAGGAAGACCAATAAAAGAATTTGGTGGGATTAATTTAACATTGACTTTCGGGATTAGCTTTTAAACAAATCTAATAAAGCATATATGCGATACGCAGAAAGATTTTGTGAGTTTTTAAATAATGTAGATAGACAAAAAACCGCGGAATTAATATCAATTATATTTGCACCCCAAATTGTCAGCGCTTTCTGTTTTGCTTTCATCTCGTTTTATCTTGAGCCAAATGTGAAGATGAAAATAATTTCTGCATTCACAACGATATCTTTTACATCAATTTTTCCAACAGCTTTTGTTTACTATCTGATCTATAAAGGCAGGATAGAACACCCATTTGTTCCCATTCGTGAACAGAGGACAATCCC
Source organism: Candidatus Kryptobacter tengchongensis (assembly GCA_001485605.1). GTDB lineage: Bacteria > Bacteroidota > Ignavibacteria > Kryptoniales > Kryptoniaceae > Kryptonium > Kryptonium tengchongense. The sequence continues at coordinate 101,188 of FAON01000008.1, read as the reverse complement.
ATATCTTTTTGCCCTGTTAAGTGCACTCATCGGCTTTTTCATTCTAATTTACTTTAAATCACATTGGCTAATAATAATTTCGCAGTGGTGCTATGTCTCAAATACCTTTATAATTTTGCTGATAAATTCAAGATGGAAAATAAGCGCTCACTCTGCTGGATTAAGCGGTCCATTAACCGTTCTTGCGTGGATATTTGGATACAAAGTTTTACCGTTATTTTTACTGATCCCGCTTGTTGGATGGTCAAGGCTATATCTCAAAGCTCATAGTTTTTGGCAAGTTGTAGGTGGAACAATGCTTGGAATTTTCTCCACATCTTTCCAAATTTACCTTGCTTCAAAAATATCTATGGCTTCATAATATGGATAAAAAACAAGTTGCCGAAATACTTGATGAAATAGCAGATTTACTTGAACTAAAAGGAGAAGTTGAATTTAAAGTTAGAGCATATAGAAATGCTTCAAGAATTATCCGTGAAGTTAAAGGGGATTTAAAGGAACTTGTCAATTCAGGGGAACTCGCAAAAATAAAAGGTATAGGTCCAAACCTTTTTGAGAAGATAAAGGAACTCGTTAACACTGGACAATTGAGATATTATGAAGATCTTAAAAAGTCAATTCCAGAAGGCTTGTTTGAACTTCTTCAAATTCCAGGGCTTGGACCTAGGAGAATCAAAACTATTTATGAAAAGCTTGGCATAACAACAATTGCTGAGCTTGAATACGCCTGTAGGGAAAATCGCCTGCTTAAACTTGATGGATTCGGTAAAACGATACAGGAAAAAGTTTTAAGAGAGATTGAAAAGTTAAAGCAAACAGCCGAATATCATCTTTTATCATTCGCTTTCCCAGTTGTTAAAGTAGTTGAGGATTTCATCAATTCAAATCTTAATGTTATTAATTTCACGATTACGGGAAGCTGGAGAAGGAAGAAAGAGCTAATAAGGGATATTGATGTCGTGTTAAATGTTAAAGAAAAAGATTTTAAAAACACAGCTGAGGTAATTCGGAAAAAATTCCCGCACATTAAAGTTATTGCTTCAAATTACAATTTTGTAAGTCTGGTCTCGGAGTTCGGAATGAATGTTGATTTCATACTTGCCGATGAAGATTATGCTTTTAAAGTTTTCTACACAACGGGGAGCAAGGAGTTTTTAAACAAAATTGGTGAATATATTCTTAAACTCGGTTTCAGGTTAAGCGATGAAGGAATCTTTAAAAATGGGGAGAAACTCAAATTTCTAAATGAAGAGCAAATTTTCAACAAGTTTGGGATGAGCTTTATACCGCCAGAGCTTAGGGAAGGACTTGATGAGATTGAGCTTGCTTTGAAAGGTGAAATTCCAAATCTAATAGGAGAAAAGGATCTAATTGGTGTTTTCCACATTCATTCAACTTATAGCGACGGCTCAGATACACTTGAAGATATGATTGCTGAGTGTGAAAAACTTGGTTTTAAATTTGTTGGAATTGCAGACCATAGCAAATCTGCTTACTATGCAGGGGGCTTAACAGAAGACAGGCTTGAACAGCAATGGCGTGAGATAGATGAGTTACAGAAGAAATTCAAGATAAAGATTTTGAAAGGAAGCGAAGTTGATATCCTGCCAGACGGCTCGCTTGACTATTCAAACGATATATTGTCCAAATTTGATTTTGTGATCGCTTCAATTCACAGCAAATTTAAAATGACCGAGGAAGAAGCAACTCAAAGAATTATAAAAGCAATGAACAATCCATATGTTACGATTATTGGTCATCCAACTGGGAGACTTCTTCTTGGCAGAGACGGTTATCCTGTAAATATGAAAAAAATCATTGATGAAGCGTCAAAGCTTGGGGTTGTCATAGAGTTTAACGCAAACCCGCACCGACTTGATATTGATTGGAGGTTTATAAATTACGCAAGAAGCAAGGGCGTCAAGATCAGTATAAACCCAGATGCACATGCGGTTAGCGAAATTTATTACACAATACTTTCACTTGGCACAGCAAGAAAGGGTATGCTTACTAAAGATGATGTGTTAAATTCAATGAGCGTTGAACAAGTTCAAAACTTTTTGAAAGCGCACCGCAAGAAAAATTAATAGGAAGCCATGCAAAAGTTTATCTTTTTCTTTTTGATCTTTTGCATAAATATCTTCCCGCAGCAGAAAAATGTGAAATTAAATGTTCAATCGCTCAAAAACGCAACATATTACATAATTTTTGCGGATACAACGGTTAAACTCAAAAATGGAAATTTTACCCTTGAGAAAAGAGATGAAGAAGGATTACTTATAAAATATCTCTCGGTTGATCTTGTCGAAGATAAAATTGCAACTGGCGATATTGACGGAGATGGTGATGAAGATGCGGTTGTGATCTTAATAAGCTCAGGAGGTGGAAGTGGTACTTTTTATGAAGTTGCGGTCATGCTAAATGATAACGGAAAACCAAGATATTTGACAGGAGAATTCCTTGGAGATAGAATAAAATTAAACTTTGTAAAAATTTTATCCGACCGCTCAATCCTTATTGACATGATTGTTCACGGACCTAGAGATTCACAATGTTGTCCCACGCTCCCCAAAACTCAACGCTATAAAATTACGGGGGGAAAACTTCAAATTATAAAATGAGATGATTAAAATCCCAGAGGATAATCGCCATAGTGTTTAATTCAAGTTTGGTATTGTAAAATTTTATTTTTAATTTTGCAACTGAAATGAACTCTGGGATAAGAAATAAACGGTGGGTTTATGCGAATAATTACAAAGGTTAAGGAGATGCAAAAAGTTGCGGATGAATTAAGGCGGGAGGGAAAAATTATTGGTGTTGTCCCAACGATGGGCTATTTACATGAGGGGCATTTGAGTTTAATACGACTTGCAAAAGAAAAAAGTGATGTAGTTATAACCACGATTTTCGTCAACCCATTACAATTTGCACCTCATGAGGATTACGATAAATATCCAAGAGATTTTGAAAGAGATGTAAAACTTGCTCAATCCGCCGGATGCGATATAATTTTTCACCCAACCGTTGAGGAAATGTATCCAGAAAATTTTTTAACTTATGTTGAAGTGGAAAAACTAACAAAAGTTCTTGAGGGCGAATTCAGACCAACTCATTTTAGAGGGGTTACAACTGTTGTGACGAAACTTTTCAATATAACAAAACCGCATATTGCTATTTTCGGTCAAAAGGATGCACAACAAGCATTGATAATAAAACAAATGGTTAGGGATCTAAATTTTGACATTGAAATAATTGTTGCTCCAATTGTTCGAGAGCCCGATGGTCTTGCAATGAGTTCAAGAAATGTTTATCTATCTGAATCTGAAAGAAAAGAGGCAACTGTCCTTTATGAAAGCTTAAAACTCGCCGAGAGATTGGTTAAAGAAGGCGAAAGGAAATCCGAGACGATAATTTCTGAGATGGAGAATCTCATCAAATCAAAACCAAGTGCAAAAATTGATTACATCGCCATCGTTGAGCCCGATACGCTTGAAAAAGTTGATGAATTAATGGAAGGCAAAGAATATCTGATAGCGATTGCGGTGAGAATTGGGAGCACAAGATTAATTGATAATACAGTTGTTAAAATTTAATTCAAAACAAAGATTGCAAAGTTCAATGACTGTATATCGTGAAATGTGCAAATCAAAAATCCACGGTGCTATTGTAACGCAAGCAGAACTTTATTATGAAGGAAGTATAACGATTGATGAAGAACTTCTTGAGGCAGCTGAAATTTTACCTTATGAAAAAGTTCAAGTTGTAAATATAAACAATGGCTCAAGATTTGAAACTTATACAATTCCTGGCGAAAGGGGGTCGGGGATAATTTGTCTTAATGGACCTGCAGCACGACTTGGCGCCGTAGGGGATCAGATAATAATCATTTCATACGCTCAATATCCCGAAGAAATTGCACTAAATCACAAGCCCAAGGTCGTGATACTTGACAAAAATAACAAGGTTAAGCAAATTATCTATGGAAGTTTAAATGAGCTTGTAAAGTAAAGAACTTAAAAATTTATATGGAGGATCAATGGTGGATTTTTTATCTCATTATAAGCATCCAAGGGAGCTCGCGACCGTAATTCTTGCAGCTGGGAAAGGGACAAGGATGAAAAGACCTGACATTGCAAAGGTTATGTTCCACTTAAATGGCGAACCAATGATAAAAAATGTTGTGAATCTTGCTTTAAAAATAAAGTCTGATAGGGTTATCGTTGTGGTTGGACATTACAGAGATGTGGTTATGGATTATGTTAAGAAAATAGCTCCGTCGGTTGAATTCGCCATTCAGGAAGAACAGCTTGGGACAGGGCATGCAGTTATGCAAACAGAAAAATTGTTGAAAGATTTCAACGGTGATATACTCGTTTTGTCTGGAGATGTTCCCCTTTTAACTGTGAAAACGATGAGAAATCTTCTCAATTATCATTATGAAACGGATGCAGTTGCAACCGTTTTGACCGCAGAAGTTGACGATCCAACTGGCTATGGTAGAATTGTGCGAAATCCAGATGGCTCGGTTGATAGAATTGTTGAACATAAGGATGCAACAGATGAGGAAAGAAAGATAAAGGAGATAAATTCTGGAATTTATGTTTTCAAGAAAGAACCACTTTTTGAAGCCCTGAAACATATCACTCCAAACAATGTTCAAGGTGAATATTACTTAACTGATGTTTTCTTTTATTTTTCACATCATGGGATGAAGATTTCTGCTTTAAAAGCAGAAAACTGGGACGAGATACACGGTATAAATACAATTGAACAGCTTGAAAAAGCAAGGGAAATCCTTGAGCGTAGAAAACAACTTGGTTTTGAAGAGTGAAATGAGAAAATTCAAGATAATTATAATTTTTCTTCCCATCCTGATTGGACTAATTCTTATTGCCCTTGTTAAGAAAAGACAAGAAATTATGGAGGTTGAGAGAGCGACCGCACCTTATTCGGTTGAATATGTTAAGAATTTAATTTTTAATTCAAGTTTTGAACTTGGTGATGGGAACAAAGCAAGCGGATGGATTTTTGAAACATCTGGAGATAAAGTTTACTTTGAGAGGGATGCAATTGAAAAATTTGACGGGAAATTTACAGCGAATTTAACTTCCGATGAACCAAATGTAAAGTCTTTCCTCATTCAAAACCTTCAAAACTTCCCAAAGGATAAAAAATTTATCCTTTACGGGGCTATCAAAACTTATGAAGTTGACACCGCTTTTTTGAGAATTGAAGTTTATGACAGGCTCGGAAATTTGAAATCATTTAATTCAACGGATTTTTTAACGGGGACAAATGATTGGCAGGTTTACACTTGTGCAATTATTGTGGGAAAAGATGCAGAAAAAATAAAAGTCAAATGTGTCTTGTTAGGCAAAGGGAGGGTATGGTTTGATGATGTTGAACTGGTCGCGGTTAAATACGAAGAAAAAGATTATCCCTTTTGGTGGAGATATTGGACAAGACAATTTTCAAAATGAGAATGGGAAAGGTCATTTTAAAAAAAGACGGGGATAAAAGAATCTTAAAAGGACATCTTTGGATCTTCAGCAACGAAGTAAAAGAGATAAAAGGAAATCCAAAAATTGGTGACATAGTTGATGTCTATCGCTTCAACGGTGAATTCTTCGGGGTAGGTTTTTTCAATCCACATTCGCTTATTTCAATTAGATTATTAAGCAGAGAGAAAATTGAGATTGATTTTGATTTTTTTAAAGAACGGATCTTAAATGCTTATAAATATAGAAAAGTTCTTTACCCTAACTCGGAGACATTCCGCCTTGTGCATGGTGAAAGTGATTTTCTACCAGGACTGGTAATTGATAAATATAACGATTTCTTTTCAATTCAAACATTTTCTTACGGGATGGATCTAAGATTGAATTTGATTTGCGATGTCCTTGAAGATTTGTTCAAGCCTGAGGGGATAGTAGAGAGAAATGAATCACCTTTAAGGGAACTTGAGGGGCTTGAAAATAGAAAAGGTATTTTAAGAGGAGCAATAAAAGAAACAATTTTTGAGGATGATGGGGTTAAATTTAAAATTGATTTGCTCTCCGGGCAGAAAACAGGTTTTTACCTTGATCAAAGGGAAAATAGAAAAGCGCTAAGGAGATTTGCGGATGGCAAAAGGGTGCTTGATTGCTTCACAAATGAGGGTGGTTTCGCATTGCACTGTGCTTATATGGGAGCCAAAGAGGTAATTGGAATTGACATCTCAGAGACAGCGATTGCGAAAGCAAGAGAAAATTCTGAATTGAACAATTTAAAAAATGTTAAGTTTGAAACAGGAGATGTTTTTGACAGACTTCGTGAATACTTGAATAAAAGCGAAAAATTTGACATCGTTATACTTGACCCCCCATCGTTTACAAAATCAAAAAGAACTGTGAAATCAGCCCTCTCAGGATACCGTGAGATAAATTCAACAGCGATGAAGATTTTAAATCCAGGCGGTATCCTTGCAACTGCTTCATGCTCACATCATATTGATGATGAAATGTTTATGAGCGTAATCGTTGAAAGCTCCATCTTGGCAAAACGGAGACTTCGCTTAATAGAGTGGCGTAGTGCATCTCCAGATCATCCCATATTACCCTCAATGCAAGAAACCAAGTATCTAAAGTTTGGAATTTTTCAAATTGTTGATTAATCATCTATTGGAGGTCTTTTAAGGTGCCAGTCTGTTCTATCCTGATAAGCATTTGCTATTTGAATTAGCGTTCTTTCACTGAATGCTTTCCCCATAAATTGAATTGATGTAGGAAGACTATTCAAACCAAATCCATTAGGCAAGCATATTGCCGGGACGCCAGCAGCATTTCCAGCTGGAATCAAAGCTGGACCACCACTTACATTAGGATAAGCTTTATCAAAATCAACACCAATTGGATAAGCGACCGACGCTCGTGTTGGTGCTACGATTGCATCATAATTGGAAAGGAATTCTTCAAGCGCTTTCCTCATTTTTCTTCTTAATCTCATCGCATTAAGATATTCAACTGCTGAGACCTGAAGCATTGAATAACCACCGACTTTATCTCGCTTATTCCTCAACTCTGATATTTTTCCAGATATTATTAAATCGTAAAATGCACTTGCACCCTCGGCATCAACAATTGTTCCAACGACAGCACCCCATGGATAATCCGGGAATTCAACATCATATTCAAGGGTCGCAAACTCAGAAATAATTTTCAGAGATTCTTCAAAATTTTTTCTCACCTCAGGTTGTGCTTTATCTGTTGTGCCCTTGATTACAGCGATTTTTAACCTTCGCGATGGCAATGATTTTTTAGAGTATTTAAAACCAGTTTTAACGGTTGTTTCATCATTTGGGTCATACCCCGCAATTGCGGCTAAAACTATCCCACAATCATCAGCAGTTCTACACATTGGACCAAGTTTATCAAGTGTCCAAGATAGAGCCATTGCCCCATATCTACTTACAAGACCATATGTTGGTCTTAAACCGGTAATTCCACAGAACGCAGAAGGTGTTAAAATTGAGCCGGAAGTTTCAGAACCAATTGCAAAGGCTACAAGTCCAGCTGCAACAGCAGCTCCTGAACCACTTGAAGAACCACCGCTCCAAAAGTTCAAATTCCACGGGTTTCTTCCAGGTCCAGTAAACGAAGCATCCGCATCATCGTAACCCATTCCTCCGGCAAGTTCAACCATAGCAAGCTTTGCGACAAGTATCGCTCCGGCGTTGTAAAGTTTTTTTATAACTGTTGCATCATGATCAAAAACCTGATTTTTATATGGTTCAGCCCCCCAAGTTGTTGGAATCCCACGCGTTGCAAGAAGATCTTTTGCTCCAAAAGGTATGCCATGAAGCAAACCTTTATATCTGCCGTTCATTATTTCTTTCTCAGCCTGTTTCGCTTGCTTAAGGGCAAGCTCTTCTGTTATCGTTACAACAGCACCAAGTTTTTCACCATATTTTTTTAACCTATCAATGTAAATTCTGGTTAACTCAACTGGTGAAATTTTTCTTGTTCTTATAAGTCCCGCAAGTTGGCGAATTGAAGAAAACGCAATATCTCTTTCTGTCATTTTTTAACTCCATATGTGTTTAAACTTGAAATTTAAAATCTGGTTCATCCCAATTTGAAAGTTTATAACTTAACAATCTTTCCCTCCGCCTTAAATTTGCCTCAATATCTTCCCTTATCATTTCCAATTGCTCTTCTGATAACCCCTTGCCATATTTTAGTTTAATGATCTCAATAAATTTCTTAACCTCCTCTTTGCTTTCTTCATCTTGCGGAACCGAGTTTGAAGTCCAAATGTAACCTATTGCTGGAAGCGAAGCCACAATTTGAAGAAATTTCCTCCTTTTAATCCTCATTGCGGTTACCCATTTTTATTTAATCAAGCGGATAATTTTCAAATAATCTCCCCCATTTTGATTCCTTTCTTAACCTCTCTTGAATTTTCTTCCCCTTCAAAGGCCACCAAATGAAGTCGTGATAGAAATATGAACCGAAAACAAAAATATAAACGAGCGGTGTCCTAAAGAATAAATACTGAATTCCCTTCAAAGGTCCAAACCAGAGTATATCCCCAACTCTACTTGCTGCATTATCACCAACGAAAAATTTCAAATTCACATTTGAAATATCCTCTCCAACTATCTCAATTTCCCTCGGGTCCCCTATCCCAAGTCCATTTTCGTGAGCAAGACGAATATATTTTATACTCATTGGATCAAAACCCATAATCTTTGCAGAGACAGCGTCAATCGCAACTTGATCAGCACTTGCAATAATATAATCTGCCTCAACTGGTATCATTGTCCTTGGTCCTGGACCGTTCCCTGCTATTGTTCCATCCATAACTGCGAATATCCCCGTATGAATTTCCTTCTGAATAGCAAGTAAATCAACGAGTGTTTCATGTATCCAGGTATGGGTATAATGCCTTCGCGTGTTAAGAAGCCCACCGAATGCGTTTTTCATTGCACCTGTTGTTGTAGTGTAAATATGTGTTTTCATCGTTGGCAAGTGAACGATGTTCTTACCAATGAAAAATTCGGGAATGTGTATCCCATCTGGGTAAATTTTGTTTAAAGCGAGCATTTTATGTCTTGGCTCGTAGCGAATCCATCTTATATCGGTTTCAATAAAATTATATTTTTCTTCAACTCCATATTTTTTGTAAATCGGTTCAAGCTTGTTAAGTTTCCCACCTTTAAACGGATTTGTAACAACAGTATTATTATGCACAGCAACAAGTTTTTCAAAGCCCGCATTTTTTAAAGCAATTATAACTCCCTCAAGTTGCCACGGTGTTGTGTTTGAGCTTAAATAAGGAAAGTGCCATGAGATATTATCCTTTAAAATTGTGATTGAATTTTTATCAAGGTGAGATTCAAACTCGGCAAGTTTCATCAGTCGTTCTATATCCTGAAGAATGGTTTCTGGCTTCGTTTTTAAAACCGCTACTTTAGATTTAGGCATAATAAAGTCTTTTTGCTTTTAATATAACTTTGGGATATCAAAAAATCAACCCCAAAATAAAGAAAACGATACCAAAGAAAATCCGCTATTTTTCCTCACCTCTTGACAAAGCCAGAAATTTTTATTATATTTATTTTGTAAAAACGCTTTAATAAAATATCCTTTGAATTTTAATCATTTTTTAAAGATATCGGGGAGTTTTTAATAAAATTAATTAAAACGTTTTTAATATGTTTAAAAAAGTTACAATTAAAGATGTAGCGAAGAAAGCTGGTTTATCAATTTCCACTGTCTCCCTCGTTATTAACAATAAGGGTAAAGTGGGGGAAGAGACAAGAAAAAAGGTTCTTCAAGCAATTGAGGAGCTTGGATATTATCCCACAAGAAGTGCAAGAAATTTAGCATCAAGAAAAACAGGTAACCTTGGATTTATACTTACCGAGGAACATTTCTCAAGGAGTGAACCATTTTACACCAAAATTTTTCTCGGCACTGAATTTGAATCAAGGACCCACAACTATTATATCCTCCTGACCACAATCCCATCACAGTTTTCAAAAAATTCCATTCCAAGATTTCTCCTTGAAAATAATGTTGACGGAGTGATTTTCGCAGGGAAGGTTAACCAGAAATATGTTAAGTATGTTGAAGAGATGGGGATACCGTATATACTTGTTGATTATGATCTTCCAGGTAGAAAAGTCCCTGCTGTCATGATTGACAATGTAAGAGGTGGGGAAATAGCAACCGAACATCTTTTAAATCTCGGTTATAAAAAAATCGCTTTTATAGGTGGCGATATTCAACATCCGAGTATAAAAGGACGATTTGAGGGATATAAAAGGGCACTTGAAAAAGCTGGCATAATTTGCGAAGAAAAACTTTACATCACTGATGAACCTGATACAAGGCTTATAAATGGGTTCAAAGCATGTGAAAAACTTTTTAACTCCATTAAACCCGATGCGATCTTCGCAGCAAATGATGCAATGGCTATTGGATGTATAAAATTTTTAAAAATCAAAGGTATAAAAATCCCGGACGATATCGCTATTGTCGGGTTTGACGACATAGAAGCCTGCATCCATATTGAACCACGACTTACAACAATAAGAGTTGAAAAAGAAGAACTTGGCATTATCGCCGTCAAACGAATTGTTGAAATGATTGAAAATCCAGATTACGGGATAAATCGTGTCTATGTGCCTGTTAAACTTGTCATCCGGGACTCATGTGGTGCCAAACTTAAAGGTATTTATGTCCCCGATGATGTAAAAACTGACGAGTTAATTTAAAAACAAATGTTTTTATGGAGGTGGAGGAATAGTAAAAAGATCGCATTTAATTTCTTAGCCTCTTTAAAACTTTTAACTAAAAACAAATGGAGGTTTAAACTATGTTGCGTAAAGTAATTTACTTCGGTTTGTTTTCCTGCCTTCTACTTAGTCTTTCCTTTTCACAGTATGTTAATGTCTTAAAGAATGGTGGTTTTGAGTCTGGTGTTCCTGCTTTGTTCAGGTCAGTTAGCGTAAGTGGAGCCACATTGAGTTGGGCTACTGATGCAAGCAGGAGTCCAAGTTATTCCCTAAAAATTGAGAAGTCAGCCACATCAAGTGATGTATATTGGGAGAGTTCAAACATGTGCACATATTGGGCTCCGTTTATATTCCCTGGGAAGGAGCTTGTTATGGGTGGATATGTTAAGACAAGCAATGTTAATGTTAATCCTGCAAACGATGATCAGAGGTTTTATCTTGATTTTTATTTCTATGATAAACAGAACAATTTGATAGGTGGTCAGCCAGTGAGGATATATGTTCCACAGACAAGTAGTAGTATTGCCTGGACGAGAGTTGAGAATAGTATAACTGTTGTTTTGCCTGACACTGCATTTAAGTTGATAGTTAAACTGGTTGGTGGTAAAGATGCAACAGGGACGGTTTGGTTTGACGATCTATTTTTGTATGGCAGGAAACCAGATGGTTGGGATTGGGTAGGAAGTTTATTCAACAACAGCTTTAATGCAAATGAGGGGTGGTTTTACTGGTGGAAGGATTTTGAGCTTGGAACAAATCAATACATAACCGCAACTGTAAGCTCCGAAGCTGCCTACAGTGGTAGTAAATCTTTGAAACTTGCAGAGTGGGATTGGGATAGCGATGAGGTTGTGTGGATAAGCGATATATATGAGTTACCTGTCAAGGGCAAAGGGAAAAAGTATGTTTTAAGTGCTTGGGTTAAGATAGATAGCTTAATACCCGATTCCCTGGATAATCCAAGCTACTCAATTGGTTTTACCTGGACATGGCATACAAGAGTTGTTGGTCCAAACACAGGTTGGAATGAGAAAAGGGCTGAGGATTACAAGTTTGACTTAAAGTTCATGAAAGATCAAGGCTTGACAAAATTAGGCTGGACTCAATTCGCAACCGTTATAACAGTCCCAGATGATGATGTCGTCGGTGTAAGTGTAAGAGCAAGATTCTGGCCACTGTTCTATGGAAAAGTATACTATGACGATTTCTTTTTAATACCGCTCCCTGAAAATACAGTTCTTAACAATGGTGGTTTTGAGTCTGGTGTTCCTGCTTTGTTCAGGTCAGTTAGTGCAAGCGGAGCCACATTGAGTTGGGCTACTGATGCAAGCAGGAGTCCAAGTTATTCCCTAAAAATTGAGAAGTCAGCCACATCAAGTGATGTATATTGGGAGAGTTCAAACATGTGCACATATTGGGCTCCGTTTATATTCCCTGGGAAGGAGCTTGTTATGGGTGGATATGTTAAGACAAGCAATGTTAATGTTAATCCTGCAAACGATGATCAGAGGTTTTATCTTGATTTTTATTTCTATGATAAACAGAACAATTTGATAGGTGGTCAGCCAGTGAGGATATATGTTCCACAGACAAGTAGTAGTATTGCCTGGACGAGAGTTGAGAATAGTATAACTGTTGTTTTGCCTGACACTGCATTTAAGTTGATAGTTAAACTGGTTGGTGGTAAAGATGCAACAGGGACGGTTTGGTTTGACGATCTATTTTTGTATGGCAGGAAACCAGATGGTTGGGATTGGGTAGGAAGTTTATTCAACAACAGCTTTAATGCAAATGAGGGGTGGTTTTACTGGTGGAAGGATTTTGAGCTTGGAACAAATCAATACATAACCGCAACTGTAAGCTCCGAAGCTGCCTACAGTGGTAGTAAATCTTTGAAACTTGCAGAGTGGGATTGGGATAGCGATGAGGTTGTGTGGATAAGCGATATATATGAGTTACCTGTCAAGGGCAAAGGGAAAAAGTATGTTTTAAGTGCTTGGGTTAAGATAGATAGCTTAATACCCGATTCCCTGGATAATCCAAGCTACTCAATTGGTTTTACCTGGACATGGCATACAAGAGTTGTTGGTCCAAACACAGGTTGGAATGAGAAAAGGGCTGAGGATTACAAGTTTGACTTAAAGTTCATGAAAGATCAAGGCTTGACAAAATTAGGCTGGACTCAATTCGCAACCGTTATAACAGTCCCAGATGATGATGTCGTCGGTGTAAGTGTAAGAGCAAGATTCTGGCCACTGTTCTATGGAAAAGTATACTATGACGATTTTGCTCTTGCACAGATTAGTGATATCGTTGTTGGTGTTGACGATAAACCAATTGTAGACAAAGGATTTACTCCAAACAGATATGAACTTTACCAGAATTACCCGAACCCATTTAATCCATCAACTATGATTGAATATATACTGCCAGAAGCTTCGCATGTTAAAATTGAAATTTATAATCTCGCTGGTCAGAAGATCAAGACTCTGATTGATTCTTATCTTAACGCTGGAAGATATACAGTTCAATGGAACGGAACCGACGATAATGGGACAAGGGTTGCTTCAGGAGTTTATATTTACCGTCTTATTGCGGGGAACAATACCATTGCAAGGAAGATGATATTGTTGAAGTAAATTTGTCTACAGGGGAAAGCCTAAAAATTACTCCGGTGCTTTCCCCTGGTGTTCTTCAAAATTAAAATTTTATACGGGTGAAGATGAAATGTTGAGAAAACTATCTTTTTGGATCTTCCTTCTGCTAATCATTGAATCCCCGGCTCTCTTCCCCGGCACAACTGGAAAAATCGCAGGTAAAGTCACACACGCTGTAACAGGAGAACCACTCTTTGCAGTAAATGTAATCATTGAGGGAACAACTCTGGGTGCAGCAACAGATATGCAAGGAAACTATGTTATTCTTAATGTTCCGCCTGGAGTTTATACTGTTAAGGCAAGCGCTGTCGGATTTAAAACTGTAAGGGTGACAAATGTGCGAGTTTCAGTTGATCAAACAACAAGGGTTGATTTTAAACTTGAAGAGACCGCAATTGAACTTGGCGAAGAAGTTGTAGTTGTCGCAGAAAGACCACTTGTTCAAAGAGATTTAACCTCAACGAGTTCAAAGGTTTCAGCGGATGTTATTCAGAAATTACCCGTTGAAAATTTTACAGATATAATCAATTTGCAAGCAGGCGTTGTTGAAGGACATTTTAGAGGCGGAAGGCTTGGCGAGGTTGCGTATATGATTGATGGTATTCCCGTCAATGATGTATTCTCAAATACCTATGCCCTTCAAATTGAAAACCACGCCATACAGGAAATGGAAATTGTGACTGGAACCTTTAACGCCGAATATGGTCAGGCTATGTCAGGTGTCGTAAATATAATAACGAAAGAAGGTGGAGAAAACTTCTCTGGAAGCTTCTCTACTTATATTGGTGATTATGTCTCATCCCATAGAGACCTGTTTATGAACATTGATAGAGTTAACCCACTTGACATACACAACTTTCAGGGAACGCTTGGGGGACCAATTCTCAGAAATAAACTTGGCTTTTTCCTTTCGTGGAGATATTATAAAAACGATGGGTGGATCTATGGTAGAAGAATTTTCACGCCATATGATTCCTCAAACTTTAGTTCAGATGACCCATCCAAATGGTATATTGGTGCAACTGGAGATAGCGCATTTGTCCCGATGAATCCCGAGCAAAGATTAACTCTACAGGGAAAATTTTCAATTAAAATCACACCAAGCAATAAACTCAATGTTGAAGGATTGTATCAGCGACGCTACTATAAAATCTATAACCATAACTTCAAGTATAACCCGGATGGGGATTATAAAAGATATCAATATGCATATACCCTTACACTTTCATACACACATGTTATAAGCCCCAGAGCATTTCTAACCATTAAAGGCTCACTTCTCTACAATGATTACCAACAATATGTATGGAAGGATATAAATCTTTATCCAGACCCGAAGCGTCTTCAAGATGCAAGCAATAATGCTTTTCTAACGGGAGGGGCACAAATGTGGCATTTTTTTAGAAATACAAGAACATATATCACCAAGATTGACTATACAAATCAAATATCAAGCACACATCAAATTAAAACAGGGATTGAAACCAGGTTCCATCGCCTTTGGCTTCGCGAATACGAAATTGTAAGAAATGAAAGATTTAAAGATAGATTTGTCCCAACGCTTCCACCAAGAACTGCATTTAATAACAATGAATATCTTCATAAACCTTATGAGTTTTCAGCTTATGTTCAGGACAAAATGGAATTTGAATATCTTGTCGCAAATGTTGGTTTAAGATTTGATTATTTTGAACCTGATGGAAAAGTTCTCATTGACCCGGATCATTTACCCGCAGATAGACCTCTTCCGGATAGTTTGTTTAGAAGAGCAAAACCAAAATATCAGCTAAGCCCAAGAATTGGGCTCGCTTACCCAATAACAGATAGAGGTGTTATCCACATCTCATATGGTCATTTCTTCCAAATACCACCATTTGAATTTCTTTACACAAATCCAGAATTTGAAATTGAAGTGGGACGACTAAAAAGCAAAATTGGGAATGCTGACCTTCAACCCGAAAGGACTGTAAGTTATGAAATCGGACTGCAACAACAATTAAGTGACGACATCGCAATTGATGTCACAGGATATTATAAGGATATAAGAAATTTGCTCGGAACACAAATTCACCAATATCTTAATGTTGATAAGTTCGCAAGATATATAAACCGAGACTATGGTAATGTAAGAGGGATTACGATATCCGTTGAGAAAAGGTTCAGAAACGGAGTTGGGGCTACATTAGATTACACACTTCAGCTTGCCCGTGGCAACGCTTCAGACCCGGATGCAGAATTTTTAAATAATCAAGCAGATCCACCAATTGAGGGAAATAAACAACTTGTCCCATTGGATTGGGATAGAAGACACTCTCTCAACTTTACAATTTCACTCGGTGACCCGAATAATTTTGTAATAAGTTTAATTGGCAAACTTGGAACTGGTTTGCCTTATACGCCTGCTTTCCAGAATCAGCGAACCGCAGTTGAAAACAGCGATAATAAACCATCTGTATATACCTTTGATGCTTATTTTTACAAACTTTTTAAACTCTTCGGCTTCAACATGCAATTTTTTGTTAAAATTTATAATCTCTTTGACATAAAAAATGAACTTGAGGTCTTTGGTGATACAGGAAGAGCAGGATATACGCTATCAACAATTTATTCTGGAAGACCTCGTGGCATAAATACAGTTGAAGAGTATTTCAAACGCCCTGACTTTTACTCGGAACCAAGACAGATTATCTTTGGTGTTTCATTTGATTTTTAAATTAAAAAACTTCTCTATTTGGCCATGAAAACTCTAAAATTTATCATTATCGCCCTTATTTTACACTCATTTGCTTACTCTCAGCATGTCAAACCTGATCCCAATGTTGGACATAGAAAATACACAAAACAGGGGATAATGGATGGGAACATGGTGAGGACCATGTTTTTCAATCATGGAGAAGTTGCCCACTGGCCAGACCAACCAAGCGGTGAATGGCCAAAGGGAAGCGGACATTCATATGTTGACGGCGTTGCCATGATTGTTCAAGTTGAAACAAGGGATAGAAGTGGGAAAATAATTCATCCGATGGAAACAATGTATCGTGAATTTATTGACATTGGTCCCGACGGAACACCCTGGGGTTGGGCTCCACTTCCTGGATACGCAAACCCAACACAACCAAAACCAGCAATGAGTAATGATCCATCCACTTGGCCAGCATTTTGGCCAGATAGACCGCCCGATTGGGCTGGCTTCTGGAATGGCTACTTCGGGAAAGGCGTCAAAAATGCCGATCTTGAAACTTATTTCGTCTTTGATGATGACCCAGATGAAGAATGGAATTTCTATCCCGATCCAACTGATACAACAAGGCGTGGTATTGGAATGGAAGTTGCAATGCGTGGATTTCAGTGGTCTCATGTTTTAGCTCAAGATGTTATATTCTGGCATTATGAAATTTTAAATGAAGGTAAAACAGATTATCAAAAATGTCTATTTGCTCAATATATTGATTGGGGAGTTGGTGGAACCGATGACTCCGGAGATGATAGCGGTCTTTATGATACTGAACTTGATATAGCATGGGCTTTTGACTCAGACGGACTTGGAACACCTGGAAGATGGGGACCTGTCGGCGTCGCTGGATATGCCTTCCTTGAAAGTCCAGGAATTCAAAATGATGGAAAAGATAATGACGACGATGGCATAATTGATGAAAAAAGAAATGACCCTGATGCAGGACAACTGATTAAAGGGAGGGAAAACATTATAGCTTATATCCAAGCAAATTACGACTTAAACAAGTTTTTACGATTCTATAATTATTCAAGTCTTGATGATATACCTGCGGTTAGACAAGGTTACTGGTGGACTGCGGATGAAAACATGAACTGGCGCGGTTATACAGATTTAAACGGAAATGGAAAATGGGATAACGGAGAACCCTTAAACGATGATGTTGGAACCGATGGAATTGGACCCCTTGACGAAGGCTATACAGGTCCTGACCCAGATGGTACAGAAGGCAACGGTCGTCCTGATCAGGGTGAGCCAAATTTCGGAATCCTTGATAAAGATGAATCAGACCAAATTGGTCTTACAGGTTTCTCAATTTTTCCAGTTCATACATATGAACTTTGGGATGATGAACAAAACTGGTCCGTATTCACAGCGCCCCTGCCATCAAGAGATCAACTTCTTCAATCAGTTAACCTTGGAATGTTTTTTTCATCTGGGATCTTTCCAATGCCTGCAGGTCATGTTGAAAGATTCTCAATGGCTTTGTTATTCGGTCAAGATAGAAACGATTTGATAAAAAGGAAAAAAACCGTTCAACAGATTTATAACGCAAATTACAGATTTGCAAAACCACCTGAAAAACCACGCCTTGTGGCTATACCGGGAAATAAAAAAGTTACTTTATATTGGGATTCAAGAGCGGAACTTTCCTGGGATCCTTTTTTGCAAGAGTATGACTTTGAAGGCTACAAAATTTACAAAAGCACCGACCCAAGCTTCCTTGAACCTTTCGTCATAACAGATGCACATGGAAATAAATTATTTAAAAAACCGATCGCACAATTTGATCTTGTAAATGGCATTAAAGGTTATCATCCAATTGATATCTATGGTTTAAAATACTACCTTGGCGATGACTCAGGGTTAAAACATTCATTCGTTGATTATGATGTCCAGAATGGTCAAACCTACTACTATGCTGTTGTATCTTATGATCGTGGTTATGTTACAAGAGACGCTCTCGGAAATATAGATGGAATTGCTCCATCTGAATGCACCGCAATCATAAAAGCAGATGTTACAGGAACTGTCAAAGCAGATATAAATACAGCTATAGTTACTCCAAACCCGCCTTCAGCTGGATATATTGAAGCTGGTGTGGATGGAAATATATCCCACGCAGGACCCGGAACTGGGAGAATAGAAATAAATCTCCTCCAGCCAGATTCAGTAAAGGATGGACATATTTATAGAATAACCTTCTCAGACACATCAAAATTTTATATCTCACCTATACCTAAATACTCAATCTATGATCTTACTTCTGGAAGAAAAATTGCTGATACAGTTGAATTAAAAGTTTACGGTCAAGAATCTCCAATCTTTGATGGATTAATCGTTTACCTTTACAATGACTCATCCGTCTCGCTTGATAATAACAAAACTGGATGGACAAAAGGAAGTTCAAATTATATTGTTAGAGTTGACCTTGATCCAACATTTGTTGCAAGAAATATAAAATACCCTGCCGACTTTGAGATTAGATTCTCTGATAGGATTATTGATACCTCGCTTGCCCTTATCTTTGGACAGCAGAGAATTCCAGTTAAATTTACAGTATGGAACTTGACAGAAAACAAGAAAGCAGATTTCATTTTCTTTGACCCAGATAAGGATTCAACTTTATCCCCTGGAGATAAATTGATAATTGTTCTCGGAGGTGATTCCGCAACTCAGCCTCCGAACCCCATGAGTTGGAAAGCGACCTGGAGGGTTCAATTCTTTGAGGATACTTTAAAGCCTGTTCAAATTCCACCTTCACCAGGGGATATCTTCCTCATAGCAACTAAAAAGCCATTCAGAAGCGGTGAATATTTTGAGTTTAGAGTAAAAGCTCCAAAAATTGATCTTGAAAAAGCAAAGCATGACCTTGATAAAATCGCTGTCGTCCCAAACCCATATGTTGCCACAGCTTCTTGGGAGCCAGCCAATAGATATAGAGCTGGCAGAGGAGAAAGGAAAATCTGGTTCATAAATATCCCTAAAAACTGCACGATCAGAATTTACACAATTAGAGGTTATCTTGTTGACACCATTGTGTATAACGGGACTGATGATTACGGCGCAATATCTTGGGATCTTGTCTCAAAAGATGGAATGGATATTGCTTATGGAATTTACATCTATCATGTTGAAGCACCAGGGATTGGCGAAAAAATTGGTAGATTTGCTGTGATAAAATAACTCATTTAAATCGCCCAAAAAGAAATGTTTTTTCAAAGATGAGAAAAATAATTTTTCTTCTGCTTATAACAGCAACGCTTGCTTTCTCACAGCGATTTGTTTCAAATGTTTCAAAGGTTGGAACTACATCAGCACCATTTCTTGAGATTCCCGTCGGTGGAAGAGCAACCGCAATGGGTGGTTCTTTCGTGGCTATAGCAAACGATGCGAGTGCCATCTACTGGAATCCCAGCGGTATATCAAGATTTAATAGAATTGAAGCGATCTTCCAGTTTACAAACTGGCTTGCAGATACAAAATTCGGATTTATAGGTGTCGTCATTCCCGTTGGCGTTTTCGGCACAATTGGAGCAAGCTTAACCACTTTGACAGTCCCCGATATGGAAGTTAGAACCGTTGAAAAGCCAGAAGGAACCGGCGAATATTTTAACGCAAATGACTTCGCAATTAGTTTAACATATGCAAGGAACTTAACAGATAGATTTTCAATTGGGTTTAACTTCAAATATATACAACAAAGGATTTGGCATATGTCTGCTTGGGGAATTGCCATTGATGTTGGGACATTGTTCAAAACCGATTTTCTTGGTGGGATGATGATAGGCGCAACAATTTCCAACTTTGGAACAAGTATGAGAATGTATGGAAGAGATGCTCGCGTTTTTTATGACCCTGACCCAAACAAATACGGTAACAACGACAGAATCCCAGCAATGCTTGAAACCGACAGCTGGCAACTTCCCCTCAACTTTCAATTCGGACTATCCACTTACATACTTAACACAGAAAATAACAAGCTTATCATCTCCATAGATGCCGTTAACCCAAGTGATAACTACCAGTATGTTAATGCTGGGGTTGAACATTCTTTCAGAGATTTGCTCTTTCTTAGAGCAGGCTATCAGATGCTTTTCCTAAAAGATAAAGAAGGCGGTCTCTCGCTTGGCGCTGGATTAAAGACCCAAATACCGTTTAGTAAAATGAGCGTTAAATTTGATTATTCCTTCAACGACTATGGAAGATTGAAAGGCGTTCACACGGTTGTATTAGGAATTGAATATTGAAAAGACCATGAAAAAATTTTTTATCCCTATTTTCATCTTTGGGAAAATTTTTGCCCAGAACATTGAAATTAACCTTAATCATATTGATTACCTCGTTGAAAAGGTTTTGATGGGGAATGACACAGTGGGAATAATTCATATCTATTCAAATTACCCCGATTATCGCTATGTCCATCCGCCCGATGAAGGCATTTCATGCGTTGATGATGCATCACGAGCTTTAATTGCCTATTTAATGCACTATGAAAAATTTCACAACGAGCACAGTTTAAACCAGGCAAAACTACTCCTTAAATTTATCCTGAAAATGCAAGCTGAGGATGGTGGTTTTTATAACTTTATCTATCCAGACCTCTCAATAAACAAATACGGCTCAACAAGCAACAATGATAGTTTCAAATGGTGGGCATGTAGAGCTCTCTGGGCGATGGGATACGCATATAACCTGTTTTCAAAACTTAACATTGAAGACGAGATTAAAGATACACTTGCAACAAGGATTGAAAAAGCGCTTTCAAAAGCTATAAGAACAATCAACAAATCAGATATATACGAAACATTTATCTCTTGGAAAGTTCCTGCGCAAGGCTACTGGCTTCTTGAGAATGGAACGGACGCCTCAGCTGAAGCTGTACTCGGAGCCTCACTTTATTACGAGATATCAAAAAGCGAACGAGCTAAATGGGTAGTTGAAAAACTCTGCAAGGCTATATCAACTTATCAATTTGGAGATGAAAGCAACTTCCCATTTGGAATGCACCCATCATTTACTCCGAATCTTTATATCTGGCATTCATGGGGGAGCAGACAATCATACGCTCTCCTCATCGCTGGAAAAATTTTTAACAGACCCGATTGGATTGAATCAGCCAGAAAAGAAATTGACGGCTTCTACAAAAAAATGCTCCTTTCATTTGACCTAACAGATGTGAAACCTTATCCAGAACGAAACGACCAGATAAACTATGGCATCGCTCCCATTGTCCAAGCTTTCATTGAATATGGGAATATATCTGGTGATACAACTTATAAAGTAATGGGTGGACTTTATGCTTCATGGTGGCTCGGGAATAACATCGCAAATCACCCCGTTTATGATGTTTCAACTGGAAGATTTTATGACGCAGTTAAAAAAGACAAAACCTTAAACCTCAACGCCGGCGCAGAATCCGTCGCCGAAGGTCTCATCGGACTTCAAACCACTTTATACGACGAAATCGCCTCAAAATATATCTTCTACAAAACTGTATCAGATAATTCCTATAAACTCGTTGAAGCCGAAAACTTCACAGCAATTTCTGGAAATCCAAGAAAAATTTACATAAGTGAATACAACTGGGCGAATATAAGCAAAAACCATCTTCTTGAACTCAAAAAAGGTGACACAGTAAAAATTAAATTTGATATTGACAATGTCTATGAAGACCTCAAACTCTATACGCTCTATCTCCAGTATCGCAAAAGAGCGCTCCCACAAGGTTATGCAGGGGTTAAAATTGTAATTGACTCAACCTATACTTTTGAATTTGATATGTGTGGTTCCAACTACGGTGATTACATATGGGTTGATAAGATTAGCGGAACTTTTGAACTTTCAAAAGGTGAGCATAGCATTTTTCTGTATTTTCATGGAAATGCAGACAATGAGTTCGCTTGGATTGATTATTTTATAATCCAGCCTGTGATTGAAAGAAAAATTTTCGTATCACCGGACGGGAAAGAATTTAAACTTGAACGAACTATAATTACCAAGGTTGGAGAAAAAAGCTCAAATGAAGATGACGATATAAAACTTGAAATTTTTCCAAACCCATTTAACTTTGAAACAACGATATTTTACAGCGCAAAACAACCATTTGGGTTGAAAATATATGATTCCACTGGAAGAGAAATTTACAACTTAACATCAAAGGCATTAAATAACTCTGGCTTCATCAGAGTAAATTTATCAAATTTCTCAAGCGGTATGTATTTTTGCCTTTTGAAGGGAATTGATTATGCGAAGATAAAAAAATTTGTTCTTGTAAAATGAGATTTCACTTCATTTTGATTTTATCCATCTTTCTCTTTGCTTGCTCAACCGAAAAAGATACAAAAAGAGATGATATTAAAATCGTTCGCCTAAAATATTGGTGCTCCGCAAATCCACAGGAAATAGAACTCGCTAAAAAACTTGTTGACAAATGGAACAAACTTCACCCCGATATTCAAGTTGAAGTTCAACCGCTCCCCGCAGGGCAATCTTCTGAAGAAGTTCTACTTGCTGCGATAGCTGCAAAAACTACACCCGATATATGCTCAAACATTTGGCCTGGTGCTGTCTCAGAATACATAAAAGCTGGTGGTCTTGTTAAATTAAATGAGTTTGAAGATTTTGACTCCATTGTAAATTTAAGAAAGATTCCCCATTCCCTGCTTGAAAGCTTTAGATCAAACGACGGAAATTTTTATCAGTTTCCGTGGAAGACAAACCCAGTAATGATGCTTTATAATGTGAAAATTCTAAAATCAGCGGGATTACACAACCCTCCGCAAAATTATTCCGAATTTTTCAACGCTTGCGAAAAAATAAAAAAAGATATCAATGGAGATGGCATAACGGACATCTGGCCAGGCTACACAGACACAAGACCAATATGGTGGCAAAGATTTTTTGATTTTTATCCATTTTACATCGCATCCTCTGGAGGAAAAACATTTTTTGAAAATGGGATTTTAAAAATTGATACAGCTTCGGCCATAAACGCGTTCAATTTTTTCAAAATTTGCTTCCAAAAAGGCTACTTCCCAAATACAAACTTTCAAACGGATCCATTCTTGACAGGAAAAGTCGCAATTAGATTCACAGGTCCTTGGACTATAGCTTATCTTGAGAAAAACAAACCAGCAGATCTTGAATATAGCTTTGCCCCTATACCCGTCCCTAATAATTATAAAGGAGAAACTTATACCTACGGTGATCCTAAAAATATTGCTATATTTAGCACTACAAAACATAAAAAAGAAGCATGGGAATTTGTTAAGTTCCTCGTAAGCGACAGCTCAGATCTGGCTCTGCTTGAAATTTGCAATCAACTTCCGATAAGAGGCGACTTGCTTGAAAATAAAATTTTTGCCGTTTATTTTGAACGAAATCCGAAAATGAAATCATTTGCTAAGCAAGTTTCATATATACGTGGAGTTGATGAAGTGCCAGAAATGAAAGAAATCTTTGATGCTATATCAAAAGAATTTGAAGCATGTTCCATATATGGTGTAAAAACTCCTGAATCAGCGATGAAAAATTTAATCAAAAGAATTAACACCATTCTTGAATGGGCAAAATAAAAAAATATGAAAATAGGTCTGGCTATTTGATGGTTTCGCCTTATGTCATTTACTTCTTGGTATTCGTCGCATATCCACTTACTTTCTCGTTCATTTTAATATTCCATCGCTGGAACATCGTAACCCCGATGGAATTCATAGGGCTTAAAAATTTCATCAGGTTATTTAGAGATGAAACTTTCTTCAAATCAATCATCAACACATTGATTTTTCTCTCAATACATATACCTTTGCAAATAGCGGTTGCCCTTTTCTTTGCCCAACTTTTAAATAAAAAGATAAAATTGAGAGGACTCTTTCGTTCAATTTATTTCCTGCCCGTGGTTGTTTCTGGCGTTGTTGTAACTGTATTATGGCAACAAATGTATGCTTATGAAACTGGACTTATAAATCAAATCCTGCTTAAATTTGGGTTTAAGAAAATACCCTGGCTTGTCAGCCCCAAATTTGCAATGCCATCAATAGCAATCATGGCTACCTGGAAAAATGTGGGGCTTTACATAGTCCTCTTCCTTGCTGGATTGCAAAATATACCACGGGAACTTTACGAAGTTGCAGAGATTGACGGGGCTTCATCATTTCAAAAATTTCTAAAAATCACTTTGCCGATGCTTAACCCAACAATTGTCCTCGTCGTCGTCTTATCAACTATTGGCGGTTTCTCACTTTTTATAGAACCTTATATCATGACAGGTGGTGGTCCAATGGATAGCACACTTTCAGCAATGCTTTACATTTACAATCAAGCATTTTACTTTAACCATATGGGCTATGCGGCAACCCTTGGATTTTTCTTTGCCACAATAATTTTCCTCGTCGTTATATTACAGAGAAAATTCATAGAAAGGGATGTATATTGAAAGGCAAACTCTTAACATACTTTTTTCTTCTCACAGGCGCAGTTATATTTGCTTATCCATTTCTATGGATGGTCTTCGCAACGCTAAAACCAGAAATTGAAATCCCAAATCTCTGGCTCCTTTCGCAAAATATGAGCTTTAAAAATTATTCAATTGTTTTAAATAAAATTCCAATAATCCGTGCATTCTTTAACAGTTTATTTGTTTCACTCTCCATCACTGCCTCTGTTATAATCTTCGGTTCAATTGTCGGTTTCGCCCTTTCAAGATTAAACTTTTACGGAAAAAATTTAATCTTTATGCTTATTCTCTTCACCATGATGATACCATTCCAAATCACTCTTATTCCAACCTATGTCCTGATTGTTAAGTTAGGTTTCGTTGACACCTACGCTGGTCTCATATTGCCTGCGATGATGAGTTCATTTTCAATCCTTGTCTTTAGACAATTTTTCCTAAACATTCCCCAATCTTTAATTGAATCAGCAAGAATTGATGGGTGTAATAATTTGCAAATACTTTTCAAGGTAATAATTCCCCTTTCAAAACCAGCGGTTTCAACAGTTGGAATTTTAACATTCATGTCAAGTTGGAATGAGGTGCTTTGGCCACTTATTGTGATAAGGAATGAAAAACTTATGACAATGCCACAGCTTGTAACAGTTTTCGTCCTCGGTGGTCAAGCAGAAGGTCAACTTGGAGTTCAACTTGCCTCTGCAACCCTTCTTGCTTTGCCAGTGGTAATAGCATATTCGTTTTTCCAAAGATATTTCATTGAAAGTTTGGCAACAACTGGTTTAAAAGAATAAAAAATAAAATTAAAGTGAAACCTGAAAAATGAAATATACTCGTAAAGTTAAAAATCTTGTAACTGGCTCATCGCTTGGAAACCTTTTAATGTTCGCACGATTTGACCCGGAAACAAACCTTGAGGGGCTATGGTATTCACCCGATAACAGATTTTACTGCGGGAGATGGAAAATTGAATTCTCCATTGACGATGAAAAATTAACACCAGATGAAACAATTTTTGAACCTTTATCTCAAACGACAAAATACATCTACAAAAGCCCGTCCAACAAGGGTGGCGTAAACCTGACCGTGGCAAAAAAATCTTTCCTCCCCTATATCAGGATGGAAAATTTTGAAAAATGCAAAAATAAAATAAGAAAACTTTTTTATACATTTGAAATTGAAAATAACGACAGAAAAAAGTTTGAACTTCTTATAACGCACGAAATAACCCTGCCAGCGGTTAATTCACCATTCTTCATAAAACAACCCCCAGAAAATGAAAAAGACAAAAATTTTAAAATTATACCAAATGGAAGAAAACTTCTGATTGAACCATTGAACTCTGATGAAGAAAAAAGATTTTTAATCTTTCAACATAATCCTGACCTGCTCAATTACAATGATAAAAAAATTATCTGCACTCAGAAAATAGAAATTAAACCCAACGAAAAAATAAAATCTATATCCCTATTTTCAATAGGCGATGTTGAAAACGACGAAAACATATTTGAACTTTTTGAGGTTATCTCACAATTTTCACTTGAGGAAATTAACAAAGTTCTAAACAATGCGTTTGTCTTCACACCCGATAAAACAATAAATGATGGGATCCAATGGGCAAAGGTAAATATGTGCAGGGTTGAACATCTCTATAGAACTGGTCTCGCATTTACAAATGACCCACCTCAGGATATAGTTGTCATGCGAGATCTTGCTTGGTTTGTCCTTGGTTCCGACTATGTAACACCAAATGTTTCTCATGAACTGCTTAAATTTGCTTTAAAATATGGAATTCATCCGGATGGAAAAGTAACTGAATATATACATGCTAATGAAGAAAAACCAAAACTTTATGACTATGGACTTAACATAAATGATGATACCCCGCTTCTTATCTGGGCAATTTACCATCATGCAAACATATGTAATCCGAATGAACTTTCAGAAAACTATGATAAACTCAAAAAAATTGCAAATTATATATTGACGCAGTTAAAAGATGGGCTTGTTTTTTCATCCACTGATAAAACAGGCGTGTATGGCATAACGGGATGGCGCAATATAATTGAAAATTATAACTTAAGTGGTTATGTCACAGAGATAAATTCTGAATGTATCTTTGCAATTGAACTCATGGCAAAAATAGCAAATCATCTCTGCAATAAAAATGACGCAACCAAATATAGTAATTATGTGAAAATCATGAGAGAAAATTTTTGTTCCAAATTAATCTCCGAAATCACAGGTTTACCCATCCTTAACCATGATATAGAAGGCATCAAACACCATGATATAACTGGTGACCTTGTTTTCCCTTTGCTTTTTGATGTAGTTGATGATGAAATTAAATTAAAAATCGCCCAAAAATTAACTCAGCCTGATATATGGACTGAATACGGCGCAAGAACTGTCAGCAAACTTGAGAAAAATTATGATCCGGAATTCGGATATCAACTTATGGGCGGGATTTGGCCAAATTTGACCGCATGGATTGGATACGCTGTAAGAGACTTCTTCCCAGAAAAGGTATATGAAGCCCTGAAAAATATCTATGAAATTGTTGAATCTAAAAACCCGTCCATTTTTCAAAACCTTGTGCCAGGACAATTTCCTGAAAGGTTTAATGGTGAAAATTTCAAAAGCCGTGGTATGCCCCTTAGCCCTTGGATGCCCCCAACTTATATCTGGCTTGCAATTGAAGGTTTATGGGGTTTTAAATTTGACATCAACACCATAGAAGTTAAACCATCAATTCCCAACAACTGGAAATGGCTTTGTATCAAGAACCTACCCTTTCGCACTTGCGATATAGATGCTTTCATTTATAATGGAAAACTCTACATATCTGGAATTGAAAATGAAAAAATTACGTTTTCCATAAACAACTCAAAAGAAAATATAATTCAAATTGAAAAATTAAATGAAGATGAGATTCAAGTCCTTGGAAACGGAAAAATTTTTTACCTCTTGTTTAAATTCCCAAACAAAGATGGTGAATATGTTTTCATCGCCTCCGATGAAGGGTTTGATGGAAAATTAAAAATCAACGAGAAAATTTTAAATGTTAATCTTGCAACCGGCGATTGTGCTTTGATCTTACTTGATTAAAATTAAATAAAACATCATCTCTAAGTTTAATCCCTTGCTTCCCCAAAAAATTTTGAAACAAAATTCTAAAAACATATGTTTTTAATTTCGGTGAAAGGGAAAACAAAACCGCCTTAAACCATGAAAACTAAACTAAACCGCAGAAAATTTCTCAATTTGGTCGGATCCATTGCACTGCTTCCCATCTTAAATTCCTGTTCAAATCCCGTGGTATCATCAATAATTAACAACTCAAAAAGATATCAACCCAGACCAAACGCAGATATATTTATTGAAGGCGACAACGAAAACATAGCAATGAAGCTGAAAAATAGCTACCAAAAGTTAAAATCAATTGCCGATAATCCTGGGAAAGAGCTAAAAATTGCATACGAAACAAATTCTGGATACGCTGTCCTTCGCATGTCGTTTGTCAAAGATAACCTCGCGGATTACCCGCACTTGAAAATTATCAACGATAGAACAGGAGAGAAGGCAAACATACTCTGGGGTATGAAAGGACTTCACCCATCAATAAAATTTGTTGACGATAACGGAAAAATTATAACCAAAAACGGACAGAGGCTTGAGTTTCAAATCAGCAGTTCATCTCTTCCGACAACACAATCGGCAAGGGATTGGCTTTTGCTCGGATTTAAGATATTTGCAGTTGCACTTGCAATCTGGCTTGGGCTTGGAATTGCGAAAATTATAATCTCTGCTTTATCTTTTCTTGCGTTTAATGCACTCGTAATAGGTCTTCTGATTGTAGGCTTAAGCGTCGTCATACCACTTTTCAAATGGATACTTGAGGTGACAGGGATTAAACTTGAAGATGTGATCGCTATTTTCTCACAAGCTGTTGAGCTTATCATTTCAACACTTTTAAACATAGTTGATTACCTTGAGAACTACTTCAGATAAATCCTACTTGTCAACATGCAACGAACTCTTTCAAAGGTCCGAGGATCCTAATGATTTCTTAGGTCCCTTGGACTTTCAGGACAAGCGTAAGTGAAACCACGAAGCAGTTTTCTAAGAGGGCTTCAGGGTCTTGGGACAATTTTTTGTTTAAACCATTTATCTCTTCATTAAATTTCTTATAAAACAAATCCTTTACTAAAAAACCTACGCATCTTAGTCTATATCACAAAAAATTTTGTAATGTAAAAACTTACCGATAGCGCCACAAGAAATATATCTTCTTCATTTTTTCCACATTTGGTACGCGGTCCACCTTTTATATTTCTTACATAATTTACTTATTGGACAATCATGACAGTTTGGATTTAAATCAGTGCAAAAACCATCTTCAAAAAGATAAAATGCTCCGTTATCAACATAAAATGGTATCTTCCCCGACTTTAAAACCATTTCTTCTATCCAAGGTCTCATTTTACTTGCTTGAATAATATACGGGCGTCTCTTTTCATAAAGTACCTCTTCTAACAAGCCACTTCTGCAAAATACTTTACCAACATGACCATCAACTATCATTAATGTTTCTTCCATCTTTGCTACTTTCAATTTCCATACTTCTTCAAGAAGAAAAAGCATCCAATTTACAAGCATTCTGCAAGCTTTTGGATCATTTCCTACCCAGCCTGCCTCAAGTATAGGATGAGTGTTTAAAAAGTTAAAAAGTTTAATAGTTCCTCCTTTCTTTAACTCCTGTACGATAATATCAAAAAATTTTTGATCTTCCTCATTCAACCATTTTATAAAACCTTCATAAGCCTTAAAACGATAAGTAAAAAGAGAAATAGGTTTAATCCCACCTAAGGCGCCAACCCTATATAATAAAGCTCCCTTTTCACCTGCTACCTCTTTAAAAACTTTGAATAGCTTAGATTCAGAAATCTTATACGGTTCAAATAAGATAACATCTGTAAATTCTTTGGATATTCTTATAGATATTTCTTTAACTTTTTCAAATCTTGCCTGTTGATTAATTAAAACTCTTAACAGTAAATATCTCATCACTTTCTCTCGGTCATCCATACTTGAAGAGAAAGGGTTTAAGTTATCAGGTATTGCCATATGTTCTTTCCATTTCACAAACCATTTAGCCTTGCCCTGCTCTTCAAGGACTCTAAGCAACTTAAGTTTATCACTCTCAGAAAGACCTATCTGGCTTTCTTTCGCCATTATTGGCAACTGATTTTTGATTCCGAACTTTATTTTGTAGCTGGCTTCGGAATCGCCCCGCATCATCCCGAATCACTATATCAACTTCGTAATCTTTTTCAAACAATGAACCTTGATTTAGTCCCATTTTTTCTTTAACAACATCATATAGTTCCAAATCTATCTCATATCCAACGCTATTTCTCTTTAACATTGCAGCTACTTTGTTTGTTGTCCCAGAACCCATGAAAGGGTCTAAAACCGTCTCACCCACATAAGAAAACAATGTGATAAGTCTTCTGGGAATCTCCTCAGGGAAAGCAGCTATACCATTCTCAAGGCGATTTTTTAAGGGCAAAACATTGGTTATATTCCAAGTGGTCAAATACCATTTACCTTGTTGATATTCCAAAGTGTCAATTTTAGATTTCTCCTTAGTATCATTTGAAACGCTTTTGTAATCAAATTTACCATTTTGGAAAATTAGAATTGTTTCTTGGATATTATCAGGATAAAAATACATTGGATAAGGATGTTGCAAAATCACTCCACTTCTTCTGCTTATGCGAATATAACCTTCGGGTTTAATCCAAATAATTTTATCGCGATAGGTAAAACCCTCTTCAATATAAATTCTTGTAAGGTCTGCGACAATGGGATATTTTATCCCATTTATTAGGATATCATCGCACACTATACAGACGCATCTTCCTTGAGCTACTACTCTTTTCAATTCCCTTGCCACTTTTCTCATCTTACTTAAGTAAGCATCATAACTTTCAAAAAGATCTGGATAATCAAAGGGTGCATTGAAGTATGGTGGACTTGTAACTACAAGATGAACGCTACCATCGCGCAGCTCCTTCATGTTTTCACTATCCCCAAATATAAGTTTATGTAATGTTTTTACTTTTTTATTCATCATAACTCAATATATTTTTTCCCAACTAAATTCTATTCACCCAAAATATAATACTTTTAAATGTGTCCGTCAAATCCTACGAAGATTGCCTATTTTTTAAATATAAAACAAATATCTAATGCCACCTCCACCAGCTTACAAAGTAATCTCTCAGAAAGACATCACAAAATAAGCGTATATTTATCTTAACATTCGTCATTTCAAAGGTAGAAGATTTAGTTGAAAAATTAACATCATAATTTTAAATATCTATTGCCATCAAAAACGATCTCCCAAGAGCTCCCTAGATCTTCAGGAAAGAAATCAATCATTTAATCCCCCACAAAACATAACATATTGCCTGGCGAAACGATCCCTTCAGGAGTAATATCTAACAAATAATTTCCTTGCCCCAAAGAGTTTTCATAAGGAGTCTTTAAGACCTCGCTGATACAATTCATAATTCAGATACCCCCTACCACTCAATAGCAGATGATAAAATATCCCCCCTTGCAAATGTGTAAAAATATCGTTACCTTATGAACGAAGTATAACCTATAAAAATTTAATTAAGAAATACCAAGGAGGGAAATCATGAAAAAAATTAACCTACTATTAGTATTATTGTTAGGATTTTCACTCACATTTTTTTCCTGCCTTGGTGTTGGAACACGCCTTACTTTAACAGAATCTTTTGAAACAATCCCCTATGATGAAGCATTTGAAATTGCACTTAAGAGCGCAAAGGAAATGCAAGAGGAATGCAGTAAAACAAACCCATTTAATTTTCCAGTTATTGTATCCTTAGGGACAAGTAAATCAAGAGGGGTAATTACAGTTCATTATCGTTTTGATCCCGAGGCAGGAAGTGTATGCACAAAACCACCAGAAAGCATCTCTTCTCTTGCAAAAAGGACTTTCGTTCCTCACTTTGCTGCGGAGTTTTATATGCACATAAGATTCTTAAAAGAAGGGGATATCGCAAAAGGAGTTAAAATTGAGATTACACAATCAAAGGGCGTGAAAAAGAAAGTTTTTGAGGAAGAAATGGATAATTTAAGAAAAGCTTATCTTTCCTATTTAAAGAAATATTGGAAAATGTAATCTTTTTTGGAAATGACTTAACAGTTTACAAAAACAATTATGTTTAGTGCAGGTATCAGGTCCGCTAAGATGTGAATGTTTAACGCGATCTTTTCCCTTGAGGTGGAGCTTTTGATGTGATCAAAATTTAACATAGTGGAGCATATGTTTCCAAAGAATTTGAGATATTCATCACATGTTCGGGAATATGTTTTTTTTAAGATATCCGTATCATTCCCCTTTGAACTGGATAGTTTGCAACTAGCACCTCCAGTGCGCTTAGAGATTAGAAAGCCTGAGCAGGCGTAG
The DNA here is from genome assembly GCA_001485605.1 of Candidatus Kryptobacter tengchongensis. GTDB lineage: Bacteria > Bacteroidota > Ignavibacteria > Kryptoniales > Kryptoniaceae > Kryptonium > Kryptonium tengchongense. The sequence goes on along the minus strand of FAON01000008.1, from coordinate 69,058 downwards.
CTTATTGAAATTATTGCCTTGCTTTTTAATCCGGTTAAATCTATTCACCCGCCTCCATTATGGGTTCCCACAGAAGTGACAATCGTTTTGATATTAAAATCATAAATACCCAAAAACTTCCTTATGACTATCTTGATGGTAAATCTAAAAATTACAGATACCCACCTAAAATTATGCCTTTACCTTCCACGCTTCTAAAATTACCCTGATATTTTAATAAAGAAAATTTTTTCCACAACGAAAATTTTCTGCAATTTTTCTTGCTTTTTAACCTATTCTCGTTTATTTTGCTTTTGGAATAAAAACAAATTTCTCGGCTTATGCTGAAAAAGCCACTTTTGCTTCCGATAGTCCTAATCTTTATCTTGTTCCACGGATGCGATAAACCAAAAGAATTGATTACGCCAACACACATTGGGAGAGTTCCAGAAGTTAAAAATCTGAGCACAAAGGTTGACACGACAAAAACTGGGAAATATCTCGTTCTTTTAAATTGGGAATATACCGATAACGGAAATCTTAGGGAATGGGAAATTTACAGGGCTTTGCGTGATACCACAGGCGGTAATTATTCATTCCTTCAACCACCGGTAAAAACCCCAAACTATGCTGATTCAACTATCCCAAGCTTTGCCGAGGATAGCATCTGGATATATTATAAAGTTATCCCGGTTGGTAATGATAGATTCCTTGGAAAACCGGGGATAGCTCGTGTAACTCTTTACAAATACAAAAAATAACAAAGGAGGTAAAAGCTATGCGAAAAATCATATTTTTAAGCGTAATTGCCTTGCTTATATTTTCAAGCAAGGCTTTTTCTCAGTGGGCTCCGCTTGACACAACTACCCACAAGTGGTTTACAGTTGATAACACACCAAATTTAGCTGGAGGACAAACAAATTGGGAGGTTGATCGTGATTCTTCAGATGGATATTATGAAAAAGAACCGAACACAGTTGCAACTGGTCAACCTGGACCTGGTTGGTTTACAAACACAGGAGCAGCAAATGTCGGACCCGACCACAGGCGAACACCCTATACAGCTGGAAGCCCATCTGGAGCATGGGCAAAGTATATCTTTGGCATCCCAACTCAAACACAACAAAATATCCTTGATGAAGATGATTATTACATTCTTTACTACTATCTCCAACAAAGTGGTAACGCTTCACCTAACTGTTATATCACAGTTGAAAGGTTTGGTGAAGGAGTTTACGCCGACTCATTAAGACATAATCAAATGCTAAATGGAGCAGGGCTACCAACTTTGCAAAATGCTGGACTTTGGAGACCAACACAAAGTGGAGCTGACGGTTCTTGGTATCCATTGACAATTTTACGATTGAACGCTGGTGCACCAACTATTGTTACAATCGGTGCTGATACATTAACACCTGCATTTTTAAGAGTTGACGCTGTAAGAGTTTTAAGAAGCAAATTACCTCGTGATCTTGAATTTGGGAGAAGAATGAAAGGAAACCCATGGCAACGGGCAACACCAGATACTACAAGACCAAACATTGATCATTTTGCATTATATAGGGTTGGTGAAGTTTTCCCTGAGGTTACAACTGGAGAAACTGCTGAAAAGAAAATTCGTTTGTTTAACTTAGGGGATAGCGTCTTAACCATCTACAATGTTTATGGACATACTGGAAGATTTTACACAAATGACCCATTGCCTATAAGCATAAATCCAGGAAGTTATTATGATTTAACTATTGTATTTAGACCTTATCAGGAAGAATTCGTTGTTGATTCACTTGCCATAGAAAGCGACGATCCAGAAGAACCAATTGCATATTTATATGTTGCCGGGCAAGGTTTAAATTACAACTTTATCATGAACGCAAGCGATGGAAGCGAACCTCATTGGAGAGCACCAGGTGGAGACTTGGTATTGTATCAAGAAACGCCACCTGGATGGTTAAATTCTGTTGCGAGCCCATATCCATTTCCAATTCCAGGTGGGAATAGATATAGCAGAGTTTATACTGGCACAGATCAGATTCCATACGCAGTTTATCAATTTGTTATACCAGACACATTAGGTGGCGATTACATACTTGAATACAGTGGTCCTGCCGGTTCACCCAACGCAGCTACAGCAGCACAGATAGATGTTATAACACCGTTCTTTGCGGATACGCAGAGAGTAACTGGATTTAATGAAAGACAGATAGCGGGTGCGGTTGTTTGGGCTCAAATTGGAGGCCCAGGATTTACATTCAAATTAAATCCTGGTGGACCTACACAGGTTATATTTAGCAATCCAGGTCAAGCATCAGGTAATTTCTTGCGAACTGATTTATTAAGAGTAAGGAAAGTTCCAACACATCCGCAGATAACAGTTGCTTCAAGATTTGTTGGGTTTGGTGAAGTTGCTGTTGATTTAATTGAACGAGAGCAACAAGGTAATTACAGAAGAACTATAACAATCGGAAGCAATGGTGAAAAAGCATTGTGGATTTACGATATTCATTTTGCTGATACATCAGGAATATTCAAAATAATCAACATGCCAAACCTACCGCTTGAACTCCCAGCAATAAATGGCAAGTTTAACCTCATAGTTGAATTTGCTCCAAGAGATTTAAGAACTTATGTTGATACACTTTATATTGTTTCTAACTCAAAGTATGATAGTGTTTTAACAATTGTTTTCACTGGAATTGGAAGAGGGACTTTGATTTACGCTGACAATGATGTTGAAAACGAGTTTTACGCTCAACCCTCAATTGTTGATTATGTTTATCCACCTGTTGATACAACTTATAACAAATGGAATAGGATAACAGGAAGCGGGATCAACAATTCAAGATTGCTTGCTTATATTTATGGTGCTCCAAATGCGTTTGCAGAGTGGTATCCATTTATTCCATTTAGAGAAGGCGCAGCTGAAGTTGATAGTTTTGATGTTTATGCAAGAACTGGGCTTGCAGCTAATAATTCAACACCAAGAGCAAGATATCTGATTTATCAACAGGGTGGGGCTCAACCTGAAACAGTCATCGTAAGCCAACTTGGCGTTGAAAGAATTTATCTTGGTAGATTCCAATTCAGACGTGGTGGACGTGATTTCACGGCAGGTTCAAAGCAAACAGCAATTTTTGGTTATATCAGACTTGAAAATGATACTGCACTCGTAAACGCATACTATGCTGATTCGCTCGTCAACAGAGCAAAACAGGATAGCTTTGTAATAAGAGCTGACGCAATTGAGATTCGTGAAGCTCCAAAACCGGTTAAAGTTCAAATTGCCACGAATGAAATTCCGAAAGAGTTTTACCTCGCACAAAATTATCCAAACCCATTTAATCCATCCACAGACATTGAATTTTCTGTTCCGATTGCTGTAAATGTTGAGATAAAAATTTACGATATACTTGGTAGAGAAGTTGCGACGCTTATAGATGAATTCGTTCAGCCAGGCAAGTATCGCGTAAGGTGGAATGGAACAGATAAAACTGGAAAATTTGTCGCATCGGGTGTTTACTTCTATGTGATGAAAGCAGGAAAATTTGTGCAGACGAAGAAAATGATGTTGTTAAAGTGATAAGAAGTTAAATAAAAAGGGGGTGAGTTTAATCTTCGCTCACCCCCTTTAATTTTTTTAATCCTCATTATTTTGATTATCATACCGAACTTTTGTTTTTAGAACTTTGCCGAAGCAGTAAATTGTTAATGTTGATACAATTCCCCACGCAAGTATCATGAAGATAATCCCCTCGGTTGTAAATTTCATTTTACCACTCCCATTTTATTTGCACGTTTTGCCCAGGCAGTTTTTACCATCAGAATTATTATCGTGAAAATTAAAAACATCAGAGCCCTTGCACCCCATCTGTATGGGACATCTTCAGGTTCCACATCTTTCATCAAGAAAGTTGGTATAGCATCTTGAACCAGCCAGTTTATCATAATGAAAAGAAGATAAAGCGGGGTGATATATTTAATGATATAGTAGAAAATTCGTGGTATTTTTATATCTGCACCTTTTGTAATTTCAGCCCAACCTTTATCCATTCCAAATATCCAGGCGAAAATTATAATTTCAAACAGAGCAAAAAGAACAAGTCCAAAGGTTCCAGCCCAATAATCCATTTCATCAAGGAAACCATGCTTTAAAAAGAAAACAACAAATTGAATTGCAACAAAAACGGAAAAACCGATCAAAGCGGTTGCTCTACCATGGGAAATCCCAAATTCTTCCTTAAGAAAAGCAATCAAAGGTTGTGCCATTGCAACGGATGAGGTTATACCTGCAAAAAATAAAAGCAAAAACCAAAGGAAACCGAAAAACTCACCAAAAGGTAATTTTTGAAAAATTATCGGCATTGAAACAAATCCAAGATTAAAAGCGCCACCTTTTGCGATTTCCTGAGTTGTCTCAATACCGAAGAAAGCAGCTGCAACAGGTATTGCAATACTTGCACCAAGAATTACTTCAACAAATTCATTTGTTGATGCGGTTGAAAGACCACTCAATGCGATATCATCACTTTCCCTTAAATAACTTGCATATGCTTGAAGCGTTCCCATTCCGACGCTAAGCGTAAAGAAAATTTGCCCAGCTGCAGCAAGCCAAATTTTCGCATCTCCAAGTTTTGAAAAATCAGGATTCCAAATAAAAGCAAATCCACTTTCAACATTCCAATCTGGATGATTAACAGGGTCAGGCGTTCCAAGTGTCACAACTCTTATAACAAGAATGATTGCAAAAAGAAAAAGCGTTGGCATAGCTATCTTTGCAAGCATTTCAATACCTCTGGATATACCGCGATAAAGTATGAAAAAGTTAATAAACAAAGTAACACACATAAAAAAATATGCCGGCAAGATGCTTTGAAAATAATTTTTTTCTATGCCTTGATAGCTTTGCAGAAAACTTCTCATCGCATCAAAAGTTGTCTCCCCAAAGTAAGCTTTCGTGATTGAGAAAAAACTAAATGCAAGTGTCCACGATTCAATGTATGTATAATAAACCATTATCACTGTTGATATAAAAAGTCCAAGCGCACCAAGATATTTTGAAATTGGTGCTTTCCACATAGCGTCAAACATTCCGGGAGCGCTTCCGTGACCAAATTTACCCCCATATCTTCCAATCGCCCATTCAACCCACATAAGAGGTATCCCAAGCAGAAGAAATGCAACAAAATAAGGAATCATAAACGCCCCTCCACCATTTTGTGCAGCTTGAACCGGGAACCTTAGAAAATTACCAAGTCCAACTGCATTTCCAGCCATCGCAAGTATTAGTCCAATTCTTGTCCCCCAGCGTTCTCTCTTTGCCATTACGCCTCCTTTGGGTTAGTTTTTGATTTTTGAAAGATAAGATTTAAACTTACCCCCCTGATCTTAAAAGTTGTCTCGTCCTCTCACCGTCTGCAACGATTAACTCAGCGATATATTTAATTGCATTTGCCATCTCTTTTCTGGCTTCCTCTTGTCCTTTATGAATTCTCTCAAGCAATGCTTTCATTTCCTCACTTGACCTCTCCATCCTATTAAGCAATGCCATTGTCTCCGCGCTTGACTTTTCCATAAATGCCCTCATTTCCTCACTTGACCTTTCCATCCTCTCAAGCAACGCTTTCGTCTCTTCACTTGACTTTTCTAACGATGTCCTCATTTCCTGACTTATTTTTTCCATTAATATCCTTGTCTCTTGACTTGATTTTTCTATCAATACCCTCGTTTCCTGACTTATTTTTTCCATCAATGCCCCTGTCTCTTGACTTGATTTTTCCATCAACGCCCTCATTTCCTGACTTATTTTTTCCATCAACATCCTTGTCTCCTGACTTGAAATCCTTATATCTTCCTTGATTGCCTCATTTAATTCTTTTATACTTTTGATCATAGCCATACTTTCAACATGCATCTGTTTCATCAATTTCCCATTTTGCCATGCCTGATAAGCAAGTATTAACGAAATTAATGTGAGAGCAACACCGAAAATCTCCATAAAATCTCAAGATCAGTTTTAAAATTTTTATAATGATAAAAACTTTAATTGAAATTTTCAAGCGGAATTTTGGGCGATTTCAGATTAAAACATTTTGCCCCGATCACTGTTGAATTCAATCAATTTTTATTTTTTAAAACCCTCGCCGCATCTTTAGCAAAATAAGTCAAAATTAAATCTGCCCCTGCTCTTTTTATCGCCGTCAATGTTTCAAGCATTATCCGTTGTTCATCTATCCATCCATTTAAAGCTGCTGCTTTTATCATTGAGTATTCACCGCTAACTTGATAAGCTGCTACTGGAACTTTAAACTCCTGCTTTGCCCTATAAATCACATCCAAATAAGCAAGCGCCGGCTTAACCATAACAATATCAGCCCCTTCTTGAATATCAAGCGCAATTTCTCTTAATGCCTCATCTGAGTTGGCTGGGTCCATTTGATGACTTTTTCTATCCCCGAATTTAGGGGCTGACTCCGCAGCTTCTCTAAATGGTCCATAAAAACCTGAGGCATATTTCGCAGCGTATGACATTATCGGAACATTTTGAAAACCATTCTCATCAAGAATTTTTCTTATCGCAAAAACTCTTCCATCCATCATATCGCTTGGGGCTACAATATCAGCTCCAGCTTCCGCATGGCTTAAAGCTTCTCTTGCAAGAAGATCAACAGTTTCGTCATTGACAATTTCATACTTGCCCGGGGCAACTTCTCTGACAATTCCGCAATGCCCGTGCGATGTGTATTCACACAAACAGACATCTGTTATAACTACAAGTTCTGGAATTTCTTTCTTTAAGGCTCTAACGGCTCTTTGAATTATACCATTCTCATCGTAAGCTTCAGAGCCGAACTCATCTTTTCTTTCCGGGATTCCAAACAATATCACTGCTGGGATTCCAAGTTTATAAACTTCTTCACATTCACGAATTATGTTATCTATTGATTGCTGATAAACTCCAGGCATTGAGCGAACTTCCCTCTTAACATTTTCCCCGGGACATACGAAAAGCGGATAAATAAAATCATCAACTGAAAGCTGTGTTTCAGCTACCATTTTTCTAAATTGTTCTGTCATTCTTAATCTGCGAAGTCGCACCGTTGGGAAACCAATTGTTTGAGTTATTAATTGTGCAAATCCCATTTTTGCCCTTTAAATTTTATTTTTGTTCATTTTCTTCATTTGAATTATCCTGGGTTCCGGGATTAGCAACAGCAAGTTTTGGCTCTGGAATTAAAATAGAAGCAAGAATTGAGATCGTAATTATACTGAAAACAACAATAAGAGCAAACACAGTGGGAATTTTGTAAAAATCTGAAATTAACATCTTTACCCCAATGAAGACAAGGACAACCGATAATCCATACTTGAAATATCTGAATAACTTCACGAATCCAGCGATCGCAAAGTAAAGAGCTCTCAAACCAAGGATTGCAAATATATTTGATGTATAAACTATAAATGGATCACGGGTAATCGCAATTATTGCAGGAATTGAATCAACGGCGAAAACAACATCTGTGCTTTCAACAACAAGAAGAACAACAAACAAGGGAGTTGCGATCAACCTTTTACCTTCTTTCACAAAAAATTTCCCATCAACATAATTAGGTGTAATTTTAAATAATCTGCGAAAAACTTTCAACACAGGATTCCTTTCAGGATGAATTTCTCTATCCTTTTGCAACGCCATCTTTACACCCGTAAAAACCAGAAAAATACCAAAAACATAAATTATCGGATGAAAAATTTTTATAAGCGTTATCCCAGCGAATATAAAAATTGCCCTCATAATTATCGCTCCGAGAATCCCCCAGAACAAAACCTTATGTTGATACATTGGTTTCACGCCAAAATAGGTAAATATCATCAAGAAGACAAAGATATTATCAACGCTCAAGGATTTCTCAATAAGATAGCCAGTTAAGAACTCAACCGCTGCCTGTGTCCCATGCCAGAAATAAACTAAAAGATTAAATATAAGAGCCAAAACAATCCAGACAACACTCCAAATAATTGCTTCCTTAAATTTCACCTCGTGAGCCTTTCTATGGAAAACCCCAAGATCAAGAGCAAGCATCCCAAGCACAAAAACATTAAACAAAATCCACATAATCGTTTCTGTCAAATGCATTTTAACGATCTAAATTTATTTTTAAAGCCCTTCTCAAAGACATATAAATTGAAACAGAAGCAAAAAGTTTAACTAAATCCCAAAGTGAGAAAATCAAAAACCCAGACTTTATCGCTTCATTCCAGTTGTGTATCAAAACGAAATTCAATTGAATTGTCCCGAAAATGAAAATCAAAGCCAATCCCAAAAACATTGAGAAAAGAACCCACCAGAAACTATCTTTTAACCTTACAAGATAACCTGTAACAAAAGCTGAAGCAGGAAAAGCAAGCAGATATCCACCTGTTGGTCCTAAAAGTTTTATAAATCCAGCGGTTGGTCCCGCAAAGACAGGTAATCCAATAGAACCAAGCCCAAGGTATATCAACTGGCTTAAAGCCCCAAGATACGGACCGAGAAAGGCACCACTTAAAAGAACAAACATCGTTTGCAGCGTATAAGGAACTGGTTGCGTTGGTATTTCAACCTTTGCACCAAGAAATGTAAGTCCAGCAAATGCAACTACCCAAATCATCCCCGCTAAAACTAATTTCCTGTCAATTTCAAGCGACAGTGCCTTTATCTGCTTCATTTCTCAATCTGCTTTTTTGTTTTCAATTATTTTTTTGAAAAATAAAACCGTCTCATCAATAGCTTTATCAAGTTGATCAGTTGAATGTTCCATTGGATGTTTCACATTGAAAAGATGGTTTGCCCCTGAGATGAAAACAAGTTTTGTATATTCAGGATTTGAATTTCTTAACTTCTCTGCTTCAGCCAATGGAACTATAGCATCAGCTGTGCCATGAACAATTAAAATTGGAATTTTCAACTTTGAAATCGCTTTAATTATATCGTATCTTTCCGAATTCTCCACGAAATCATCATAAACAATTTTTTCAATCTTAACTTGAATCACTGAATCAGGAACACGCACAAAAATATAACCATTTTTTTCCAATTCTTCAATTTGATGTTTGCTATATCTTCTAAATGTTGAGATTGAAGCCCATAGGGCAAGTGCTCTTACTCTTTCATCTTCAACAGCCTTTATAATTGAAATTCCACCTCCACCAGAATGCCCGAGCAGAAATAATTGACCATCGTTTAACACTCCAAACTCGTCCGAAAAAACATATTCAATAACCGCAGTCAAATCCTCAATTTGCTTTGAAATCGTATTCTTTGCAAGCTTATCAAATTCAGTTATTTTATTTGGATTTTCACCGATTCCATTGTGTGAAAAGTTAAATCTCACAAAAACAAAACCGTTTTCAGCGAACCTTTCCGCAACATATGGAATGAACCCCCAATCTTTGAACCCTAAAAAACCATGCGAATAAATCACAACTGGTGCTGGCAAAAAACTTTCAACAAAATGAACATCTGCAGTTATCCTATCTCCCGAGACATTATACAAGGTTAAAGGTTTGCTTTTAACTTTCATTTGTTAAGTCAAATTAATTTTTTACATCTTCCTTGAAATCAAGCTTTCAGCAAGAAACATAAAAATTGAAAGAACAAGAAAAACCTTCCATAACTCAACACCATATCTTGCCCTTAAAATCTCTTCCCTAACCTTGATCCCGTCCGAATGTTCAACCATCTTATATTGCTTTATTCCAACCCTGTTCAAAAAAGAAATTATCTCCTCTTCATTTACCTTCTTATACTTAAACTCTTCATAGGGTGGGTTAAACGCAAGCTTTAAAACAGCGTTTCTATTTCCGCCAGAAATTGCATAAATCCCTGGAATTGTCGCCTGATTTATCTTCAGGAAATTGCCACCACTTAATTCAAAAGCAAAATCACTTCCATCAGGTCTTAAAAGCTTTAAATCTTTTAAAATCTGCCCATAAAATTTTCTCATGAAATCTATCCTCACTTCAGCTGTGTCACCAATTGAATACTCTGTTTTCAGTCCAGATGGAGTTGTTATGTATAAAATAGACTGAAAAATAAGTGGGATGAAAATTCCTTTGTAAGGCAAATCAGAAGCTTTATCTGTCGGCTCAGTTGTAAAAATAAGGATTTTCCCGCTCCCTTCGTTCTTTTCAATCAAAAACGGACTTCCATCAGCGAGTTCAATTATAGATGTAAAGCCATAATTTGTTTTAAATTTAACATATTCTCTTATCTCGGGTGAGTCAAATTTTTTCGGTTTCTCTGTAAAAACACCTTCAAAGATAGGGTGAGTTATATCAATTTTTGAGAAGAGCATTTTTTGTCTTGCGATACCTTCAAATTCAGGAATGTTAAAAATTGAATTGAAGTTTTGATTTAAAGCCTGGAGATTCGCATTACTTCCCATAAATAAAACAAGCGCTCCACCATTTGAGACAAAGTTTTTCAATCGCCCTGAAGTTGCCCTATCAATTTGAATTGGTTTAACAAGAAAAACAACATCAAAATTTGAAAAATCAACACTTGAAAGAGTTTGAAGTGAAACTTGATTTATCTTGAAAAATGACCTCTTGTAAATTTCATGAACTGTTGAAAGGGCAAGTTTTAAAAATTTAATATCACCTTCATCACCAGCAAGCAAAATTCTTATCTCACCTGGTATAAAGAATGAAAAATATCGCCTGTTATCAAAGTTGAAGTTATCATCTTCAATTTCAACAAATCCATCAACAAAGCCAGATAGTTCTTCTGTTAAGATGTTAAAATCAACTGTTTGCGATGCATCATATTTCAAGTTGATGCTTTTCTGCGCAACCCTTCTCCCGTTCAAAAAGACGCTGACGACATAGTTTGACATGTTTACTTTCCCATGATTTGAAACAATCGCCTCAAGCGAGAGCGTCCGACCTGGGAAGATCACCTTATTTTTGATTTCAACTTTATCAACAGAAAAATTTTGTTCCTTAAATTCACCAACATTTATTGTAAAAACACGAACATCAGGGGGCAATTTAAATTTGCGATTGACCGTATCAGAAGGAAAATCAAATTCGCTTTTTTGCATATCAGAAATGATGTAAATTTCACGATTTAAATTCTTTGACTTTTCAATAATTTTGCTTGAAACCGCGAGAGCATCATAAAGTTTTTTATGCGTATAAGTAAACTCCGTCTCGTCAATAAGTTTTCTCATAAATGAGATGTTATGGGTAAATCCATCAGTTGCGATATTGGGAATATCTGATAAGCGAATAAGTGCAAATTCGTCTGACTCGGTCAAAATATCCATGATGCTTTGAGCAATTGACTTCGCTTGGTTTATAAATCTTCCTTTTTCATCTGTTGAGGCCATGCTCAAGGTGTTATCAAGAATTATAACCACACTGCTTCTCGCATGCCCAGCGATCATTGGCTTAAAAAGGTAACCCTTTATCACAGGTCTTGAAAAAGCAAGGACAAGAAAAACAATAGCAAGAACACGGATGAGCAAAAGAATTATCTGCTTTATCTTTAACGAGCGTATCCTTGAGCGTTGAAGTTCTTTTAAAAATTTAATGCTGCTGAATTCAACGGTTTTTAACCTTCTAAGGTTAAATAGGTGGATCAAAACTGGTATTGCTGAGGCAAAAAGCGCAAACAAAAAAGTTGGGTTTAAAAAGGTCATCAAACAACAAATTTATTTTCCGATGTCAATTTGATAAATGAATCTTCTTTGGATTTCCCTTGCAGTTTTAGTATTGGCAAGTCCACCCTGTGCAGTCTCTTTAAGTTTTGGCGACATCAACTCAGCGACTTCATTCATTGCAAGTATTACCTCATCAAGCGGAATAATTGACTCAACCCCAGAAAGAGCGATCTGCGCTGAGGTAAAGGCATTTGCAACACCTATAGCGTTTCTAAAGATGCAAGGGATTTCAACGAGCCCAGCGATTGGGTCACAAACTAAACCCATCGCTCCTTCAATTGCAAAACATGCGGCGCTTTCAATTTGCTTATTATTTCCGCCAAGAAGATAAACAATTGCTGAAGCCCCCATTGCTGCTGCACTTCCAGTTTCACCCATACATCCTGCTTCTGAACCAGCTACCGAAGCATTTTTTACAATTAACAAACCAATTGCCGAAGCAACAAGCAATCCTTCAATCGCCCTGTCTTCGTCTATACCATGTTCCTCCATCATTGTTGTTATAACAGCTGGGATAATTCCAGATGAACCAGCTGTTGGGGCAGCAGCAATTCTTCCCATACATGCGTTAACTTCACTTACCGCCATGGCTCTGGCAATTGCCTTCTGAAAATTGACAGTCAAAACATTCACTTTCGCGTTGTAAACTTTCTTCGCAAAATTATCAAGCAGACCACTTGGCGATTTAACATCCCGAGCCAATCCATTATTGACTGACTCTATCATAACATTTAAAATTTTCCTCACACCTTCAATTACCTGTTCCCGACTTTTTCCAGTCTTACGGATTTCATATTCTATCATCACCTCTGGAATTGTCGCATTCATCTGTTCTGAATATCTCAAAATATCTTCAAAAGAATTTATCTCCATCTTTTACCTCCATGATATTTTTAAAAAATCGGTTCAACAAGCCTAACATAATGAACCCATCCAAAAGAACGAATTTTCTTAAGAACATCTTCTGGAACATCTTGATCAACTTCAATTATCATATTTGCAAGTTTTTCCTCTCTTGATACGAACATATTTGCGATGTTTATATTCTTTTCAGCAATTGCCCCGCTTATGTGAGCAATGCTCCCTGGGATATCATCCGCAATTATCACAATTGTGTGGGTCATAACGGAAAAACTAACTTTAAATCCCTCAATCTCAACTATTTCAATTCTTCCGCCACCAAGGGATGAGCCAACCATTTCAATGCTATTTCCACCTAAGTCATGTAGCTTTATTCGTGCGGAATTAGGGTGAAGTTTTGGGGCTTTCATTATAAGTTTGAATTCATATTTCAACCCCATCTTTTTGGCTATTTCAAGTGAATCTCTTAACATCTCATCATCAGGCTTCATCCCGAGAATTCCACCAATTATCGCTCTATCGGTTCCGTGTCCCTTATAAGTCCTCGCAAACGAATTATAAAGAGTTATCTCTGCTCTGCCTGGTTCAGCCCCAAGAAGCTGCCTTGCAACATAACCAAGTTTAGCAGCTCCAGCAGTGTGCGAACTTGATGGACCTATCATCACAGGTCCAAGTATGTCAAATATACTCGGCATGTTAAAATAAAGGTCTATATCTAAATTTTACTCCGATTTCTTCTTCAACAAATTTTCTATGTTTTTCAACATCAATTCCATCTATTCCAACTATTGTCATAATTGTTTCTATCCCATATTTTTTGCACTCCTTTGCGAATTCAATCATCGCTGGGTGAAATTTTTCTCCATCTATGTTCATCAATCTTCCATATTCAATCGGATCAATTGAATTTAAACTAATTGAAACAACATCAATTAAACCCACGAGCTCGGGGACGATATTTCTTTTATTTATTATATTCCCATGACCATCTGTATCAAGACGAGTTTTTCCACCATGTTCTTTCACATATCTTGCCACTTCTTTGACAACATCAAGTCGTATCGTTGGTTCGCCGTAACCAACGAAGACGATTTCATCGTATTGTTTTGGGTCACCGATTTCTTTTATAAATTCTTCCGCCGTTGGCTCATGATCAATTTTTAAAAAATAACCTTTAACTATGGCTTCACCTTTTCTATCGCAGAAAACGCAATCGGCATTGCAACGCAAAGTTATGTTAAGGCAAAGCGAATTTCTGATTTTATACGCAATTTTAGGTTCAGGCTTACTTCCGATTCTAAAAAGACGATAAACATTGAAAGTTGTTGTCCTTTCAATATCTTCAACCGTTAAACCCTGAATTTGTGCGATTTTCTCAGCCACAAAGTTGACATACATCGGCTCATTCCTTTTCCCACGGAATGGATGCGGTGTAAGAAATGGGGAATCCGTTTCAACAAGCAAATGCTCTGGCTGAATCTCACGCACAACATCAATTAAATTTCCAGCGTTCTTGAAAGTTATAACACCAGAGATTGAGATATAAAATCCAAGATTTATAGCTCTCCACGCATCCTTGACATTTCCACTAAACGCATGAAAAACGCCTCGTGGTGGTGGTAGTTTACCATCAGCAAGTTTCCCAAAACCTGTCCATTTATCATCTATTTCGGATTCAAGAACCTCAAAAATTTCCTTATGCGACTCCCTATTGTGAATTATAACCGGAAGATTTCTCCTTTTTGCGATTTGAATTTGCTTTTTGAAGACCTCAATTTGCTTTTCCCGAGGTGAAAAGTTATAGTGAAAATCAAGCCCTATTTCACCAATTGCGACAACCTTTGGATGATAGCTCAGCTCTTCAATTTTTTCAAGCTCCTTTTCACCCGCTTTTACCGCATCATGTGGATGAAACCCAACTCCAGCATAGACAAAATCGTATTTCTCAGCAAGCTCAATCGCTTTTATACTTGTTTCAATATCTGTCCCTGGACAAATGATATATTTAATGCCCGAATCAATTGCCCTCTTCAACATCTCCTCTCTATCGTTATCGTAACTTTCCCAGTAAATATGTGCGTGTGTGTCAATTAACATAACTCCCCAATTTTTATTTTTCAATCCATTCAAGAAAAACCTTTTCAAAAATCTCAGGGTTTAACTTCTGTTTATCGTAATGACCTGCTAAAAGTCGTTGCCTTAACGCTTCATAAAGGGTTACAGCACATGCAACTGAAACATTTAAACTTTGAACCATCCCAAACATTGGTATCATGAAAATTCCATCGGCTTTTTCACTTGCTTCGTCTGAAACGCCACGATGTTCATTCCCAAATACAAAAGCAATCTTCTTCGTTAGATCAAGTTCATAGAGTGACTTTGCGCCTTCAACGATCTTAGTCGCATAAATTTTAAATCCTTCATCTCTCAATGTATTATAACATTCATCCACACTTTTAAAATTTCTTCTATAAACCCACTTCATTGCCCCTGCGCTTGATTTTTTCCCGATGTCTGGGAATTGTTCAATCGTATACACAAGGTTTATCATAAAAACACCAACCGCATCACAAGTTCTTATTATAGCGCTTACATTGTGTGGGTCATGAATGTTTTCAACCACGACGGTCAAATCATCTTGTCTGTGAGAGAGGACATATTTTACTCTTTCAATTCTCCTTTCGGTTCTCAACTTGTTTCTCTTTTTATTTGCAATAAAACAACAGATTTTAAGACAAGCACAGAACCAACGATCTGAATTAAAGATAACTTTTCTCCAACAATTATCCATGCGGAGACAATAGCGATAACCGGCTCAAGCGTGCTTGTTATAATCGCAGACGATGAGAGAATATGCTTTAACCCATTGAAATAGAAAAAATAAGGTATCAAAACAGAGATCATTGCAAAGGCAAAGAAAATAAGCCAGTCATTTAAGGTATAGCCCGAGTTAAAAATTTTCCATGGCGGATTGAAGAAAAGCCAGAAGAGCCCTGCAAACATCAATCCAAATGTTAAATTTGTCCAGATATTATATCTTGAACTGATTCTTTTCCCATAGATGTTAAAAAATGCCCAACACAGAGCCGAAGCAACACCACTTATCACTCCAATTTTACTCAAATTCAAAAACTGAACATCAAATATACGAACCACAAGCGAGCATCCAACAAGAGAAAGAATCGTTGAAATTATCTTAACAGGTGTGACTCTTTCACTTCCAGATAAAACAGCATAAAGAACTACAAGAACAGGAGCCGTATACTGCATAATTATAGCAGTTGCGACATTTATCTGATTTAAAGTAAAGTAATATGTAAAGTTTGAGCCAGCAATTCCGATGACGCCAAGCAATGCAAAGCGGGGGATATCACTCTTTGAGATTTTGACATATTCCCTTTTTAATGCGAAAAGAATCAAAAATAAAACAACAAATGAAAGAGTTGATCTCATTTGAACAAGTGTGAGAAGGTCAACCTCATGCTTAAATAAAAATTTTGCAATTGTTGCCGAAAATCCCCAGAAAAGCGTTGCTGTCGCTATGCTCAAATAACCTCTTAAATCACCCGTCTTCAAATCTCTTTCATCTTTTGTTCGTAATATCTTGCCATTTCCTCATTTCCAATAGCTCTATGCAAAGCACATAATCTTTGGTAAATTGGTTTCGGAGTTCGGACATGTTTTAAACCTTCAAGAAGAAATTCAATTAACAATTCAGCAGGTGGAATATTTAAATCTGGGTCATAACAATCCACTGCATCAAGATACGGGTCAATTTCTTGGGGTCTAACCGATGAAGCTTTTTTATAAAATTTTAACGCCCCTTCATAGTTGTCAAATTTTGAATAAACCACCTCAAATACACTCGCAAGCCACATGTAAATATCATACGCAATTGATGGAAATTCACTCGCTATCTTTTCACCAAACATAGCTATCGCTTCTGCAGAAAGAGAATTATTCCAAAAAAGCAATCTGTAAAGTTCTATATCCTCAATCCTTTGCCTTATCGCTTCCTCAACAGCATCAAAAATTTCATTGAAGTCTTTTGACTCGGCAAAACGCCTTCGTATTTCCTCATAAGGTAAGTTTTTCTCCATCAAAGTCAGACTACTTTATAATGATCATCTTCTTTGTCCTTGAAATATGACGCTCCGAATTGTTAAGATCAAGCCGATAGAAATAAACTCCTGAACTTAAATTAACACCATCAAACCTTAAATTCAACTGATACTTCCCTGCTTCTTGATATGAATTTACTGCCGTGAAAACTTCTCTACCAAGGAGGTCAAAAATTTTCAAACTTACAAATCCACCAAACGGAAGCGTGTAAGTTATATTTGTTTCTGAATTAAATGGGTTTGGATAATTTTGATAAAGTTCAAAATCCATCGGTTCACTTTCAACCTTTTTAACAAAAGTTATCACACCGCTTCCGCCATTTTGCTTATATCTTGCAACAAACTCTTGAAGATAAAGGTTTACAAGAAGCGTATCATAGACTATAATAACATTTTCATCATTGCGTGTTTCGGCAGAGTTTGACCAGTTGTAAGAACCAGTGATTAAAATTGGATCTGAATAAATATGCGTCGGATCAATTAAACAGTATTTGTGATGTAGTTGAGCTGTTTTATCCGTGTCAATCAAAACTTCCGAAAAAGTTGAAAGGAAAGGATATTGGCTTCCCTGATCAGTATTGTTGTCAAGTATTCCCTTTATATTTCTCACGCCAGCATTGTATCGTGCATTAATTGCATTTGAAAGGTTTGAATTTGTAAATGTTAAAAGTGCAAAAAAGATTGAGAAGTTTGCCTGATTTATCGCACTAATAATTTTTGACGCAACCATATCAGAAGGACTGAAATAAACTTCAACCCTTTTGCCCTTGATGTTAAAAACATGCGGAGTGTTGTCAGTTTTATTTAAACCGAATTTTGACCTCAATGTATCAGGGAAATCCCCGGAGCTTCCCCACATCTCCTCAAATTCTTGTGTAAATGCACCCGCAATAGCTCTATCTTGAATCTCTATCACATTTTGAAAATCTCGGTTTGTCCCCTCATCAGTAAAGTTCCACGAACCCGTTATAACCCATACATTATCCCACGAGTTTGAATCTCTGTAATCAATCACGACAAATTTATTATGCATATAACCATCGGTATTATCAAGAAGGATTGGAATGCCAGCATTTATTAATTTTGAATAGCCCGCACGAGTTGGGTTGTAATTTTCTCTTTCAGTTATAAATCTAATTTTAACCCCCCGATTCTTTGCATTGACAAGAGCATCGGCAATTTGGCTTGCAACCGTGCCAGAAAAATTATAAATACAAACATCAATTGAATACCTCGCTTGATTTATCCTCTCAATCAGCTTAGCTTTTAGGTCAACATTTCCCACTGCCTTTTGCCAAATGCTCACAGTTGTATCAACGCTTTTATTGAAGTAAACATTTATTCTACCAGTTGATCTTGAGTCGGATGAGGTTGATGTAATAAAACGAACAGAATCCTTAACAATGCCATAAGATGCGATTTGAACATAATAGATTGTGGCAGGTTCAAGCCCTGTGATGGTTACCTCGTGATTTGAAGTTTTTGCCGTGTCAATAAACTCACCAAGCTCAAAATTTTGCGTTTTTCCAATTTTAACTCTTGAATCCGAGGCTGAGATCGTTCGCCATGAAAATGTTATCTTTGTTGAGTCAACATATTTTTCATAAGGTGGGGATTTTACAATTTGAGCGTAAAGATTGTAGGAAAGAAAGAGTAAGACAACTAAATTTCTCATTAATTGGATCATTTTTGTTTTCATCAGAAAACTCCTTTTATCCAGCCACCGTCAACTGGGATTGTGACGCCAGTTATATAACTTGCTTTTTCAGAAGCAAGGAAGACGACAACATTTGCAAGTTCTTCTGGGTCAGCCAATCTACCAAGTGGGATATCTTTTGCGAGTTCCTCTTTGACCTGCTCAAATGTTTTTCCTGTATTTTTAGCCTGTTGTTCTATTACAAACTTAACTCTGTCCGTAAGCGTGTAGCCTGGAGCTACATTGTTAATTAAGATGTTGTATCGGGCAAGTTGAAGAGCAAGAGTTTTCGCAAGCCCAACGACAGACATACGAATTGAATTTGAAAGTATGAGATTATCAATTGGTTGTCTGACTGTAACAGATGTTATGTTAATTATCCTACCCCATTTTTGCGATTTCATATAAGGTAAGACTTCCCTTATTAATCTTACAGTGCTCATAAAATTCAAATTAAAAGCCTTATTCCAATCATCGTCAGAAAAATTTTCAAAATAACCTGCTGGCGGTCCCCCAGCGTTTGTGACAAGTATATGGACGGTTCCAAAGTTATCAACGGTTGATTTGACAAGATTTTTTACATCTTCATATTTTGTGACATCTGCACGAATTGAGAGAATTTCGCCATTTAAATTCCTTTTGATTTCATCTTTAGTTTTTTCAAGTTCGTCTTCATTTCTGGCACAGATGACAACTTTTGCCCCCTCACGAACCAATCCAACGGCGCACGCTTTGCCTAATCCCTTGCTTGATGCTGTAACTATTGCAACTTTATCTTTAAGCCCTAAATCCATCAAAGAACTTAAAACTTTATTTTTATTGATTTGAAATAATTCAACTTCTCTTTATCCGTCATCCTTTTAAGTTTATCAGAAATTTTCGCCACCTTTGTGTTCCAAGCATTTATGATTTTCCCAAGAACACGTTTATATTCTTTTTCGGAATCAAATTTATCTTTTCCCTTTTGTCTCAAATACTCATCAATTTTCATATCACTAAAACGAAGGAAATCAAAAACCAGAATTGGGCTTTTAGTTTTCCTTACTTTGCCCTTTTCAATTTTATCAAGGTAGTATTTCGCACGTCTGTTTTTGGGGTAAATTTCAACCGCTTTTTTCCATGATTTAATCGCGTCATCAACCATGCCAAGTTTATAAAAGGCTTCGCCAAGTGCGGTATAAGCATCAGACATCCAACTTCTTTCACGGGGCAAATAATTTTCAATTGCTTTATAAAATTCCTCAATCGCTTTGAGATAATTCCCTTGTTCATAATAAAGAAGCCCGATGTGATAATGAGTTTCAGGGTAGTTAGGATCAATTTTGAGAGCTTTTTTTAGCACTCGCATTGCTTCCGCAAAATCTCCCTTTAGGCGATGGGCGATCGCAAGAAGATTTAAAGCTTCAAGATCGTTAGGGTTATCTTTTATAAGAGGCTCTATAAATTTTATCGCCCCTTGTATATCTCCAGAATCAAGTTTTTTCTCAACAATGGTGAGGATATAATCTCTGTTAAGCATTGAGGTTTTTTCTAAAGATTTATTTTTGGAAAATTTTCATTGCTTTAAAGCTTCAACAAGTCCGACTCTGATCATCATCACAGCAATAGCAGCAAGAAACAATGACGCAATTTTTGCAAATGCTTTTGAACCAGCATTCCCAAGAATTTTTATAATAAAACCAGAATTTACAAAAACAATCAAAACCAGTATCAAATTAATAAAAATTGAAAACATAGTCAAAAAAATCCCGTAAGTATCAACAAGAAGAAGTATTGTTGTTAAAGCAGCGGGTCCAATTATCAAAGGTATTCCGATAGGGACAACACCAATTGATGTTTCTTTTCTTTTTCTTTCTTCAGTTGAAAATAAAAGATCTGTAACCGCAAGGACAAGCAGAATAATTCCACCACCAATTCTGAAATCAGTTATAGTTATTCCAAGAAATGTAAAGATTGGTCTTCCAGCTAAAGCGAAGATAACTGCGACGACAAGTGCTGCAAGTGTTGATTCAACAGCGAGCTTTTTTCTTTGTTTATCTGTCAGTCCTTCTGTAAGCGATATAAAGATTGGCAAAATTCCAATGACATCAATTGCAACAAAAAGCGGGACAAAAGAAAGGACAAATTTCGTCCATAAGGAAGTAACAGCAAACATTCAAGTCTTAAAAATTTTGTTTTTAACCCTTATACAAAAACATAATAAAATTAAAAACAATTTCACCTTTATTTCAAATTAACTTCCCGCTTTCAACCCCCTGCGAATTGAAAAAACCAAGGGGGACGGGATTAAACCCGTCCCCTTTTTAAGATTAGTAGAGGAACCTCAATCCAAATTGCAAGTATCTTGGTGCATAAGAGCTATTCGGCTGACCGAAGTTGGCAAGTGGATTCCCACTTGCATCAAACATTCGGTCAAAATAACTTGCAGCATTAAACCAGTTAAAGACATTAAAAGCGTCAAATACAAACGCAACCCTTAAACCTTTGAAGTTTACTATTTTGCTCAATCGGATATCTACCTGTTTATACCAAAATCGTATCTTGCGCCAATCAAGCGTTTTTGTCCTTACGCCATCTGGCCAATCATCTCCAAAGAAATTATTGTCGTTCAAATCCATACCGATAATTACATTAAATGGGCGTGGTGACGCAAAGATTCCAACACCGCTGAATTGAAAATCAAACGGAAGATTTACGATCCAATTTAACACAAATCTATGCCTTTCATCAGCACTGCTTCTTTGAGATTTATAGCTTGAGGCAAATGGGAAAGCAGGCGGTGTAACACCATCAAAATCAGAATATGACCATGAAAGGGTATAAGATAGTTGTAATGTGACTTTTTGGGATTTGTATAAAATGTTTGTTAAGAAACCATGATAAAAAGCTTTCCCAAAGGTATCCCAAAGGTATATATCACCATATTTATCAGATATAGCTCTTTTTCGCTGACTGGGGATGTAATAATTTGCATTTGTCTGAACATAGAGATGATCAGCACGATTGTTAATATAATCTATTGTAAGAGCTAAATTATCGGTTATCTGTTGACCAATTCCAATAGATAGTTGTCTTACAAAAGGTGTTGCTAATCGCTTATTAAGTAAATACACCGTTGGTCGTATAGTTCCCTGACCTTGTAGTATTCTTTGGCGTAAAACATCTGGGTCTTTTGTATCAGGGTTAATGAAGGTATATATACCCCACTTTGAATATAATTGTTCAAAGTAAGCTATGAAGTTAGGAGTTCTATCGTAAAATATTCCGTATCCACCCCTCAAAATTGTTTTACCTGTTCCTAAAAGATCCCAGTTAAAACTTATCCGAGGAGCGAAATTATTTAAATCGTTTTTCCTATCGCCTCTATTAAAGTACTCATCGGGGATTTTGCTTGTTAATTCAGTGCTATCTGCCCATCTTACCTTAAATTTGTTATTTAGCGTGTTTATATCTGCATCCCACCTAAAGCCAAGGCTAATTGTGAAATTTGGAGTTGGATTCCATCTGTCTTGGACAAATATACCAACTGTCCAACCGTCAAGGGAGCCTTCAGCATCATTAGTTGAATATGGATCAGAGAATCCTATACCAATGGTTGCGGTACGCGGAAGTGTGCTGGTATCAGTATTAAATACAAACTGACCATAATAATAGTAAGGAAACCATGGTGCAGAAGTTGTTCGTGTAACTTCAAAGCCAGTTTTGAAAACATGATCTCCGTAAAAATCAGATAGATTATATGTGAACTTATTTACCACTCTATAATGATCCTCAGCTAATCTGATTGGAAATGTCCCTCTGCCGAGAGATATGCTAGGATAAATGAACGCAGGTCCAGTTTGAATTAAAGGTTCATCATGTCTCCATCTTAAATAATGTAAAGTAAGTTCGTTCATAGCATTCCTTGAAATAACCCAGGTGTCTTTAAACAAAACGGAGTTAATATGATATTTCCCATAAATCCCAGCTGTATAAGCAAAGGTCCCGCCAAAATAAAATTTGCTATCCATATATCTTGTAGACCATATTAAATCAAACGTATGAGCGCTTGAATATTGATATGTCAATCTCAAAACACCTGTATGATTTTTAGTGGGCGATTCAAAAGTACCACGATATTGATCCCAGATATTAGGTGCATATGCAGGTCGTCCAGGAACAACATCAATATAATTTTTTTCGTTATTTAATTCATAAGAAGCAAAGAAAAATAATTTGTCAAGTACGATTGGACCTGATAAAGAGAAGCCAAGTTGTGTGCGTTTATAATCAGGCTTAACAGATTGAAATGGACCTCTGGCGTTTAAATCTTTGTACCTATAGTTTGCAAACGCTGTGGATTTAAATTCATTTGTCCCACGCTGTGTGACGGCAGATATAACATATGAAGTTCCACGGGTATATTCAGGATCAAAAGCGTTTAAAACAACCCTGAACTCTTGAACAGCTTCTTGAGGAAGCGGTGAGCCAGTTTGAGGTATGCCAACTATGTTGCCATTAAAATAACTCTTCCATTCAACACCATCAACATACAGCTGGATAAATCTTAAAGGTGGTAATGAGCCAGCCTCAGGTAACGCTCTACCGCCTATCGGTGCGTAATACTTAATCCCCGGGACAAGAGCAGCAAGATTCATAACGTTTCGCGTATCAAGTGGTAAATTAACTATCTGCTCACGTCTTACCGGCATTGAAACATCTGTTCGTTTAAGTTCAAATGCTGGTGCCGTTGCAACTACTTCAACAGCTCCTAATTCTATAGCCTCTGGGACAAGCGTAAAATTAACAACTCCAGTCTGACCCACAAGAAGTTCAATAGTTGCAGTTGCTTTCCGATAGCCAATGTGTAATGCTGTTAGTTCATATTTACCGGGTTGTAAACCAAAGAAATGGAAAGTTCCAGTTTTGGTGGTTATCGTTCCGCGTGTTAACCCCGTTTCAAGATTTTTAATTATAACCTCAACATCAGAAAGGGGTCTCCCTTCATTATCCAAAACTTTTCCCTCAATTTGGGAGGTTGATATTTGAGCTTTTAACCCCGCTACACCAAATAAAAGGGCGAGAATTAATAGTAGTTTTCTCATAGCTGTTCTTTTTAAATTTGTCAAGAAAAAAATATGGTTTTCCCGCTTGCTTAAAAAGTTTGTTTATTTTTGCCCTATTTCTTATATTTAAACGCTATGAAAGATAATGTTCCTGAAGTTCACAAGGGAATGAAGAAGATAATAATAGCCATTGATGGACCTGCTGGTTCGGGCAAAAGCACAACCGCCCGACTTGTGGCACAAAAATTGGGCTATATTTATATTGACACTGGAGCAATGTATCGTGCCTTAACTCTTAAGGTAATTGAGTTAGGTATTGACCCGAACGATGAAAGTTCAATTATAAAAATTGCTGAAAACACGAAAATTGAACTTCTTTATGAAAATGGAAATCTTAAAGTCATACTTGATGGAAAAGATGTGAGCGAAAAAATAAGATCTCCTGAGGTTACATCGCTTGTAAGCATTGTCAGTGCGCATCCAAAGCTCAGAGATATAATGGTTAAAAAACAACGGGAACTTGGGAGGAACGGCGGAGTTGTAATGGATGGACGGGACATAGGAACAGTGGTTTTCCCGGATGCCGATTTAAAAATTTTCATGACCGCTGATGTAAGGGAAAGAGCAAAAAGAAGACAAAAAGAGTTGAAAGCACAGGGCTTTGATGTTGAAATTGAAAAATTGATAAAAGAAATAGAAGAAAGAGATAAATTTGACTCAACTCGTGAGATTGGACCATTGAAAAAAGCGGATGATGCAATTGAGATAGACACAACGAATTTAACAATTGATGAGCAAGTTGAGATTGTTCTGAAAAAAGCGTATGAATTAATAAACCAAAATTAAATTGAGGGAACAATGCAAGTTATCATAGATAAAAACGCTGGATTTTGCTGGGGCGTTGTGAGAGCAATTGAAATGGCTGAAAAAGAACTCAACGCCTCGGGCAAGCTTTATTCACTCGGTGAGATAATTCATAATCCTGTTGAAGTTGAAAGATTAAAGGAAAAAGGTCTTGTCACGATAAGTCACGATGAACTTAAAAATGCTAAGGATGCAAAAGTGTTAATTCGTGCACATGGAGAACCACCCTCAACATATGAGATGGCAAAAAAATATGGCGTTGAAATCGTTGATGCAACTTGTCCAGTTGTAACGAAACTTCAAAGCAGGGTCAGAAAATTTTATCTTGATGGATATCGCATTGTGATCTTTGGAAAGAAAGATCATCCAGAGGTGATCGGGCTTGCTGGGCAATGCGATGGGGATGTGCTCGTAATAAAATCGCTTGAAGAGGTTGAAAAAATACCTTTGAAAGGAAAAGTAGCCCTGTTTTCACAAACGACGATGCCAAAAGATTTATTTCACAAGATAAAAGATGAAATTGAGAAAAAAGTTGAAGAACTTATTGTGATAAATCCCGAAGAGGATGCAATTGAATTTATTGCAAAAGATACAATTTGCAGACAGGTTGCAAATAGAGATGATAAACTTAAAGAATTTGCAAAAAGCGTTGATGTTGTAATTTTCGTCGCTGGAAGAAATAGCTCAAATGGAAAAGTTCTTTATGAAGTTTGCAAATCTGAAAATCCAAGAACTTATTTCATAGAAATGCCAAAAGAATTAAACATTGAATGGTTTAAAGATTGTAAAACGGTTGGTGTTACAGGCGCAACATCAACCCCACAATGGTTAATGGAGGAAGTTAAAAAAGAAATTGAAAGATTGTGCAACGGACAAAACACGAGTTTTCAAAAGCCATCATGAAAAAAATGTTAAACCTGCCTGTGTGGAGTTAACGAGTTTTGGATGGCTTTTGGCGTTAACTTCCATACGGGCGCAAAAATTAAAATAATTAGGGAGGTAGAGAGTTAATGGAAGAAATTCTTGAAAATCTCAATCAGCAACCGACACAACAAATGACGACACCACAGAGCGCTGAAGATGAGCATGAGACGGTAGCATCTTATCTAAAGAAAAGGAAAGGTGACAAAATTAAAATCTATAACGAAGGTGGATACGATGAAGAGGAACAGAAAAGATTGCTTAAACTCTATGAACAATCGCTAAGTAAAGTAGTTGAAGGTGATATCCTTGAAGGCGAAGTTATTGAAATTGACCGCGAGAAAGGTGAAGTTATAATTGACATTGGATTTAAATCTCCAGGTATTGTTCCCCTGAATGAATTTAGAAACCCTGAATCTTTAAAAGTTGGGGATAAGGTTGAGGTCAGCATTGAAAAAGTTGAGGACAAAGAGGGACAAATTGTTGTCTCACACAAGCGTGCTCACTTCCTTAGGGTTTGGAAGAGGGTAAACGAAGCTTTCGCAAAGGATGAAATTCTGAAAGGGACAATTATAAAGAGAATCAAAGGTGGTTTTGTGGTTGATATTGATGGACTGCTTGCATTCCTGCCAGGTTCACAGGTTGACATCAAACCTATAAGGGATTACGATGCCTGGGTTGGAAGAGAAATTGAGTGCAAAGTTGTTAAAATTAATCAGGCAGCTGAAAATGTCGTAGTTAGCAGAAAAGCCCTTGTTGAAAAAGAGCTTGAAGAACGCAAGCGCAAATTCTTTGAAACAGTTAAAGTTGGAGATAGAGTTAAAGGAACAGTTAAAGCGATTGTTGATTTTGGTGTATTTGTTGATATGGACGGGATAGATGGTTTGATTCATATAACAGATCTATCATGGGGCAGAGTTAATCATCCTTCTGAGGTTGTGCAACTTGATCAAGAACTTGATATGGTCGTGACGCGAGTTGATGAGGTCACACTTCCAACTGGGGAGAAAGTAAAACGCGTCTCGCTTGGCTTAAAACAACTTCAACCGCATCCGTGGGAGAATATAGACCAAAAATACAAGGTTGGACAAAAAGTTACAGGTAAAGTTGTTGCAATCACAGATTACGGTGCTTTCATTGAAATTGAAAAAGGCATTGAAGGACTGATTCATATCTCCGAAATGAGCTGGACACAACATATAAAACATCCATCACAATTTGTCACGATGGGTCAAATTGTTGATGCAGTGATATTGCACCTTGATAAAGAGGGCAGAAAACTTTCGCTTAGCATGAAACGGCTTGAACCCGACCCATGGGAAAAAGTGGAGGAAAAATATCCAATCGGTTCAAAGCACAAGGGAATTGTAAGAAATATCACAAACTTTGGTGTCTTTGTTGAACTTGAACCCGGGATTGACGGTCTGATTCACATATCAGATCTTTCATGGACTAAGAAAATTCGCCATCCCGCTGAAATTGTTAAAAAGGATCAGGAAATAGATGTTGTGATACTTGGAATAGATAAAGAGCAAAGAAGAGTAACCCTTGGACACAAGCAAATTTACCCAAATCCATGGGATAAATTTGAACAAACTTACAAAGTTGGGACGGAAACACAGGGCAAGATAGCAAGAATAATTGAAAGAGGTGTGATAGTTGAATTGCCAGATGGAGTTGACGCTTTTGTTCCCATCTCACACCTAATGCCGGGGCAAGTGCAGATAAAGAACATACATGCCGTTTTTAAAGAAGGAGAAACACTGCCACTAAAGGTGATTGAATTTGACAAGGAAAGACAAAAGATAATTCTTTCGGTTTCCGAATACTTCAAAGATAAATCTGAACGACTTGTTAAGGAATTTCTTGATAAACATCCAGTTCCATCAGATGAAGCACAGCTCAGAGCGCCTGTTACATCAGTTGGGGTTGAAGCTGAGGGAGAAGAGCGCGTCTTTATTGAATCAAACTATGGCAAAGAAAGTGTCCCTGGGCAAAAGGCTCAGGGAGCTCAACAAAAACAAAACTAAACTAAATCAAACCTCCAGCTTGCAGCCGTCCCACCCCGCAAAGGGTTGCGGACGGCTTTTTTATTTAAACCTCAAAGCAAACTTTTTATAAAGGTGAAAAGGCTAAAATTTGAAATAATTGCGATTTTGATTTTATTTTCACTTTCAACCGCACAAAATCAAAACGATACAGTAAAAGTTAAAAAAAGCGATATAGATACAATTGTTGTTTATACTGCAACGGATTCCGCAATTTATGATGTTGAAAACAGAGAAATGTTTCTTTTTGGAGGTGCCGATATAAAATATAAAACGATGCGATTAAGATCAGCTGTTGTTAGTATGAATCTTGACAGCGCACTTCTTAAAGCATCAGGGATGCCGGATTCAAGTGGAAGTAAATTTACAGGACTTCCAATTTTAAACGATGGTTCAGAAGAATATCATGGTTTTGAACTTGCCTATAACTTTAAAACTCAAAAAGGAAGAATCACGCAAGCAACAACCCAAATGGAAAATGCATTTTATTACGGCGATAGAATTAAAAAGGTTGATAAAGATATTCTCTTTGCTTATAAAGGAAGATATACAACTTGCGACGCTGAAGAGCCTCACTTTTATATTGAGGGTCGTGAGATGAAAATAATCGTAAATGATAAAGTTATCGCCCGTCCTGTAGTTTTATACATTGCCGATGTCCCGGTTTTTGCTCTGCCATTTGGCGTTTTTCCAAGTAAATCTGGAAGAAGGTCAGGTTTCATCCCCCCAATCTGGGGACAAACATACAACGCTGGTTTTTACTTCAAAAGATTTGGCTATTATTGGGCTATGAGTGATTACACAGACTTTACGACAACATTTGACTGGTACACACGTGGTGGATGGCAAGTTGCAGGGGATTTTAGATATGCATTAAGATATAAATTTAACGGTGCGATAGGTTTCGCGTTCGCAAACTTTTACAGCGGTGAAGCAGGAGACCCAGACAAAACATCAAGCAGGGAATGGAGATTTAATATAATTCACAGTCAAACTATTGATCCAACCTCAAGGATAAGTGCAAATGTCAACATTTCAACTAATAATTATTTCCGCGCAACCGGGACGACTGTCAGAGATGTTCTTCAGCAAACACTGACTTCAAATGTGAGTTATTCAAAAACATTTGAAGGGATAAATGGTTCAATTTCAATAAATGCATCAAGAGTACAAAATCTTAACACTGGAACAGTTGATGAGATACTTCCAGAAATTTCTTTTTCCTTACCACAGGTTTTCCCATTTGGTGGAACTACCTATGGTTTAAGCACTACAGGTGGAAGATGGTATGAGAAGCTAAGTTTTGGATATTCATCAAGGTTTGTAAATCAAAGAAGCACTGCAATAACAAAACAATTCAGGTACGGTATAGCGCATAATTTAAGAGTTAACTTTGCTCCAACGGTAAGATACTTCAACATAACTCCATTTTTCACTTATAACGAAAACTGGTATGATAGACGAACGCTAAAATTTTATAACTCGGAAACAAAACAAGTTGAGTCAAGAATACAAAGGGGATTCTATCAAGCAAGATATTTCAACTTTGGGGTCTCCGTTTCAACAAAAATTTATGGAATATGGCAACCTGAAATTTTGGGGATTTCTGGCTTTAGACATACTTTGATGCCAAGCATTTCACTTATTTACCAGCCTGATTTTTCAACACCATTTTGGAAAAATTATGGAACTTATATTGATTCAACGGGTCAAGTTGTAAAGTATAACTATTTTGAAAACTCTCTTTTCGGCGGTGCACCCATTGGCAAATCACAATTGTTAAATGTCGGGATAGGGAACATATTTGAAATGAAAACAAGCGCACAGGATTCAACTGGACAGCCGAAAAAGTATCAACTTTTAAATTTAAATTTATCACTCTCATATAATTTTGTCGCTCCGAATAAAAAACTTTCGCCTTTATTCATCACTGCAAGAACAACGATAGCTGGGATTGATATTTTTTCAAGCTCTGTTTTTGACTTTTATAAGTTTAATAGCACTGAACCTTTGATTCGTGAGGGGAAAATAGCACGGTTGACGAATTTCTCGCTTTCATTTTCATTTGCCTTCTCTGGGAGAAAAAAACAAGAAATGGACAGAATGCAAGGAATTGAGGAAACAGGAAGCGAGTTCTTTAGAAATTACGATGTCTTCAGACCAAGTTTTGAGTTTGGATGGAATGTATCTTTTGGATTTGATTTTTCACTAAGCAAAGTAAATCCGAATCAAACAGTAAAATCAGCAAATCTTAGATTTACATTTGGCTTTGATGTGACGAAAAATTGGAGAATAATGGGAAGTGGAAGTTATGACCCGGTGCGAAAAGAAATTATAGTTCCAAGCATAAGTATTTACAGAGATTTACACTGCTGGGAAGCAAATTTTGAATGGAGACCACTTGGATACGCAAGAGGGTTTGACCTTGAAATAAGGGTAAAAGCGCCACAACTGCGCGATTTAAAAATTGTTAAAAGAAAATCAAACATCGGTAGATAATTCACCTGTATTTCTTGCCTGACTTTGAAATTATAATTAATTTATAAAAGTGTGACATAGAAAAACAAAGATTGGAAAAACATGAAACAAAATCCGAAAGATATTCTTGGATCAGAGATATTAAGTGAATTTAAACCCAGCACCGGAGATTTACAAAGGATAAAAAACGTTGCTATCATTGGTGTTGGTGTAATGGGCAGGGGAATTGCACAAGCGATTGCGCAGGCTGGATTTGATGTGATCGCAGTTGAAAAAGATGACGAATCTTTAAACAACGCAAAAGAAAAACTTGAAGAAGCGCTTGACTATGAAATCCAAAGATGGGCGATGACAAAAAGCGAGAAAAAATCAATTTTATCCAGAATTGAATGGACCACAAACATTGAAGATGTTAAAGAATGTGAACTTGTAATTGAGGCGGTTGATGAAGACTTTGATCTTAAAAAGGCAATTTTTAAAAGGCTTGACGAAATTTGCCCACCACATACTATTTTCGTTTCAAATACATCAACATTGTCGCTGACAAAAATTTCAGAGGCAACAAAACGACCTGACAAAATCATCGGGATGCATTTCCTAAATCCAGTCCCTAAAGTTCCACTTGTTGAACTTGTCCGTGCTCTGAAAACATCTGATGAGACATTTAAAAAAGTTAAAGCCTTCGCAGAACAAATCGGCAAAACCGTGGTTGAGGTTTATGAATACCCAGGATTTGTGACAACACGAGTCATAGTGCCAATGCTAAATGAAGCGATGCATGTTTTAATGGAGGGGATCGCAACAGCAGAAGGAATTGACACAGCGATGAAACTTGGCTATAACTTCCAGATGGGACCCCTTGAAATGGCGGATACAATGGGGCTTGATGAAGTTTTAACTTGGATGGAAACACTTTACAAAGAACTTGGCGAAAAATATAGACCTTGTCCCCTCCTAAGAAAACTTGTCAGAGAGGGTAAACTTGGAAAGAAAACAGGCGAAGGTTTCTTCAAATATGATGAATTTGGGAGGAAAATAACTTGAAAAACGTCTTTGAAAAGTTTCGTCAATATCTCTTAAACTTAAAAACGCTCCTTTTGATTTACATTCTTCTTGCACTTTCTGCCGGGCTACACTCTTACTTTATCGGTCCACAAGAATTTGCCGGAAGACAATATACCCATTACAATAACTTTTTAACCTTTAAATACTCATACTTTCACCTGATTCATAATAAAGACCTTTACATTGAATACCCTGATGAACACTGGGATTACTTCAAATATAGCCCAACATTTGCATTGATGATGTTTCCATTTGCATATTTACCTGATTTGGCTGGTTTACTTCTATGGAACCTTGCTAACTCACTGATTTTATTTTTAGCTGTCAAAGCATTAAACATAAACGACGAGATCAAATCTCTTATTTTATTGTTTTCCGCGATTGAACTTTTAACATCAATTCAAAATGAGCAAAGCAATGGCATTGTCGCTGGTCTGTTCATCCTTTCTTTCGTATTTTTTGAAAAAGGCAAGCCCTTCATCGCTACACTTTTCCTTGCTGTATCTACTTATATAAAGATATTCGGCGCTCTTGGCTTTCTTTTGATCATGCTTTATCCTAAGAGATTAAAATCAATAGTTTACGCAACTTTCTGGATGTTAATTCTTGCGTTTATCCCTCTTGTCGCCATCTCGTTTGACCAGTTAAAATTCCTCTACTCAAGTTGGTTAAATCTATTAAGATGGGATTATTCCGCCTCCACAGGACTATCTGTCTCGGGATGGCTGAAGTCATGGTTTGGGCTTGAGTTTCCTAAAATTTATATCACTTTCTTTGGTATTGTTTTTCTTCTCTTGCCACTCATCAAATTCAAAAATTTTGAAAACTTTGGTTTTAGATTTCTTTATCTTGCGTCAATTTTGATCTGGTCAGTTATCTTCAATCATAAAGCGGAATCGCCGACTTATGTAATTGCAATTTTAGGTGTTGCCATCTGGTATTTTTCGCAAAGGAAAAAAATTGAAAATTTGGCTTTGCTTGTGTTCGCCTTCATTTTCACTTCGCTTTCACCAACTGATATATTTCCGAAATTTTTACGGGACTTGCTCGTTATCCCATATGTCTTAAAAGCCGTTCCATGTATCTTCATTTGGGTGAAACTAACATATGAACTTCTTTTTGATAAGTTTGAATTAAGTGAGGAATTGAGATGGAGTTAATTTTTAAATTTATAAAATTCAGCATTGTTGGGTTCACAGGTGTAATAGTTGATTTCAGCGTCACATTCATTTCAAAGGAGAAATTGAAAATTCAAAAATATATCGCAAATAGTCTTGGATTTACGCTTGCTGCGACGAACAATTATATACTTAACAGGATATGGACATTTCAAAGCAAAGATCCTGCGGTTTTGGTTCAATATGGCAAATTTTTTCTTATTTCATTAATTGGTCTGTTGCTGAACAACCTCATCGTTTATCTTTTTCACGGAAGGATAAAGTTGAACTTTTACATCTCAAAAGGATTTGCCACAATTGCTGTGACCTTATGGAATTTCTTTGCAAATTATAAATTCACATTTAGATTTTGAAAACTAAATTTAGCTTGGAGACATGAAAGTTCTCGTCCTGAATTCAGGAAGTTCTTCAATCAAATATCAATTCATTGAGACCTCAACTCGCGAGGTTCTTGCCAAGGGTCAAGTTGAAAGAATAGGGATGGATGATGCTGTTTTAACCCATATCAGAGCAGATGGTGACACGGTTAAAATAAGTGCTGAGATACTTGACCATAACATTGCTATTGAATATGTAATAGCTGTTCTTTTGAGCAAAAATCATGGGGTGATAAAGGATAAATCAGAGATTGAGGCAATTGGACATCGTGTTGTTCACGGTGGTGAAACTTTCTCAGGTTCAGTTTTGATAACAGACGAAGTAATTGAAAAGATAAAAGAAAATATTGAACTTGCTCCACTTCACAATCCGCACAATCTTCGTGGAATTTTAGCTTGCAAGCGACTTCTTCCTAAGACACCTCAGGTCGCAGTTTTTGATACCGCTTTCCATCAAAAAATGCCCGAACATGCCTTCATCTATGGCTTGCCTTACGAACTTTACAAAAAATATAAAATCAGAAGATACGGTTTCCATGGAACCTCGCACAGATATGTTTCAAAAAGAGCTGGTGAGATACTTGGAGTTCCATTTGAACAAATGAGGCTCATAACTGCACATCTCGGAAACGGCTGTAGTATGTCGGCAGTGAAATACGGTATTTCAGTTGACACAACAATGGGATTTACACCTCTTGAAGGTTTGCTTATGGGGACACGTTCTGGAGATTTAGACCCTGCGGTCGTCCTTTACATAATGAGCAAAGAGGGATTAACGATGTCTGAGATAAATGCGCTTTTAAATAAACATAGTGGACTTCTTGGAATCTCAGGTATAAGTAGCGATATGCGTGAGATAATAAACGAGATGAAAAATGGAAATCATAGAGCAAAACTTGCCTTTGAAGTTTTCTGTTATCGTGTAAAAAAATACATCGGTGCGTATGCTGCTGTAATGGGAGGGGTTGACGCTATCGTCTTCACAGCAGGAATTGGAGAAAACAGCCCAGATGTAAGGAAAAAAGTTTGCGAAGGACTTGAATTCCTTGGCATCAGAATTGACGATGAAAAAAATAACTCACCAGAGAAAGAAAAAATTATAACAACAGATGATTCAAAAGTCAAAGTTCTCGTAATCCCGACAAATGAGGAACTTGTAATAGCACTTGATACCGCAGAGATAGTAAGTAATTGTTCTGATGTAAAATAAAAAGTTAGCCACTTTAGTAATTTTTACTCATGTGCCTCATACCAATTTTTACCTATGCCAAGTTCAACAACGAGAGGTACATCAAGTTGGAGTGCGTTTTGCATTTTATCTTGAACTATTTCTTTCAAAGTATGAATCTCATCGGGAGCAACATCAAAAACAAGCTCATCATGTACTTGTAAAATCATTTTAGATTTAAATTTTCGCTTCTTCATCTCGTTATAAATTCTAACCATTGCAAGTTTTATTAAATCCGCTGCGGTTCCTTGAATTCTCATATTTATAGCTGTTCTTTCTGCAAATTCCCGAACGGTTCTATTTCTGCTATTTATATCAGGCACATATCTTCTTCGCCCAAGTAATGTTGTGACATAGCCTTTTTGTCTGGCTTCTTCAATAGTTTTATCAATATATTCTTTAACTTTGGGAAATTTTTGAAAATATGTATCAATTATTTTTTTCGCCTCTGGTTGCGGAATCCCAAGCCGTTGTGAAAGCCCATACGGACTTATGCCATACATAATACCAAAATTAACTTCCTTAGCTTTTCTTCTCATCTCATAATTTACATCCTCTGGTTTGACGCCAAAAACGCTTGCAGCAGTTGATGAGTGAATATCAAGTCCTTTTCTAAAAGCAGAGATCAAATTTTCATCCCCAGATAGATGCGCCATTATACGAAGTTCAATCTGTGAATAATCCGCAGACATTATAAACCAGTCCGCCTCGGAAGGTACAAAAGCTTTTCTTATCTCCCGCCCAATCTCCGTCCTAATTGGTATATTTTGAAGATTCGGATCGCTACTTGATAACCTACCTGTAGCTGTTCCAGTTTGATTGAACGAGGTATGAACTCTACCGGTTTTTGGATTTACAAGTTTTGGAAGTGCATCAACATAAGTGGATTTCAACTTTTGAATTTGGCGATATTCAAGCAGCTTCTCCGCAATAGGATGCTCTTTGGCAAGCTCCTCCAGAACTTCAACATCGGTTGAATAACCCGTTTTGGTTGTTTTAACAGGTGGAAGCTTCAACTTTTTGAAAAGAACATCCGCAAGTTGTTGAGGTGAATTTATATTAAACTCTATACCTGCGAGATGATAAATTTCATGAGTTAAATTATCAAGCATTCTATCAAGCTCCTTGCTCATCTCTCTTAAAAGTTCGGTGTCCAATCTAACACCTGAGAACTCCATATGGGCAAGAACCTCAACAAGTGGAAATTCAACCTCCTCGCAGAGTTTCAATTGATCTCTCTTTTCAAGTTCATCTTTGAGTTTATCAACAAGTTGTAAAGTTATATCGGCATCTTCACAGGCGTATTCAGCAACCTTTTCAACCGGGACTTCGCTCATTTTTCTTTGATAACGTCCTTCGCCAATGAGCTGTGAAATAGGTATCACCTGATACTTCAGATATTCCTTCGCAAGAACCTCCAGTGTGTGGGAACTTTCAGGGTTAAGGATATATCCCGCAACCATCGTATCAAAACTTATCCCCTCAATCCAGACTCCATATTTTGACATCAAGAGAATGTCATACTTTAAATTTTGCCCGCACTTTTTTATCACCGGATTTTCAAGAACTGGTTTAACATATTTTAAAACTGTTTCAAGCTCTATCCCAGATGTTTTTTTCTTCTTCTCTGGCTCAAAGAGAGAATCTGAAGCTTCGGTTTCAACCGAGACAGGAAGATAATATGCCTCCCCGGGCTTTATCGCAAATGACATTCCTATAAGTTCTGCATTAAGTGGCTCTATCCCCGTTGATTCCGTATCAAATGAAACCAAATCCGACGACTTTAACTTTTCAACAAGCTCTTTTAATTCGTCAATGCTTTTAATTATATGATACTGATGCGGTTTGGTTTTTATTGAATCATATTTTATCGGCTTTTTCTCCTCCTCAACCTTTTCCTCCTCAACTTCTCTTACTGCTGATGTAAGACCAAGCTTTCTTATCAAGCTTTTAAATTCAAGCTCGTAAAAAAGTTCAGCAAGCTTATCTCTGTTTGGTTCTTTAGCCTTAAGCGAGTAAATTTCTATACCAAGTGGGATATCCGTTTTTATTGTGACAAGAGCCTTTGACAGCTTAGCCTTATCTATAGAACTTTTGATGTTTTCTTTTATCTTCTGAGTTGGAATTTTATCAACATTTTGGATAAGATTTTCAATTGAGCCAAACTCTTTTATAAGCTGAATTGCTGTTTTCTCACCTATTCCGGGAACCCCCGGGACATTATCAACCTTATCTCCCATAAGCCCAAGCACATCAACAATTTGCTCTGGGGTAACTCCCCATTCTTGTTTAACTTTTTCAACATCAACTATCTCAATATCAGCAAGTCCTTTCGTTGGTTTGTAAATTTTTACCATTGGTGAAACAAGCTGAAGAAAATCTTTATCGCCCGTGACAAGATATGTTTCAATTCCCTTTGACTCAGCAACTTTCGCAAGCGTTCCCATAACATCATCAGCTTCGTATCCCGGGACTTCAATGATTGGAACATTGAAAGCTTCAATCACCTCTTTCAATTTCTGAAGTTGAATTGCCATATCCTCGGGCATTTTCTCACGAGTTGCTTTATATTCAGGGTGCATCTCATGTCTGAAGGTTGGCTGACCTGAATCAAAAACAACAGCGATGTAATCAGGTTTTTCCTCCTCAAGAATCTTGATCAATGAATTTGTAAAACCGTAAATTGCGCTTACATTCATTCCACCAGATGTAACAAGCGGTCTCCCAATAAATGCATAATAAGCCCTATACGCAAGCGCAGTTCCGTCAAGAAGAAAAAGTTTTTCTTTTTTTGCCATTGCTTAATAAAAATACCTTTGCTTTTTAAATAAGTTAAATTTCAAAATCATCTGGGACATCTATCTCAAGTCGTAAAAGAGCGTAAGCAAGCGTTTTACCTTGAGCGTCATTTCGCAGGGATACAGTTCCACCCCCTGCAAGCGCATCGTGCAATAAAAAATTCAACGCATATAAATTTGGCAATTCCCACCTTTCAACTTCACCAAGACAAATGCCTTCAAAATGTTTCTTAACAACCTCAGGTGTGACTTTCTCAACGAGAATTTTATAATACTCAGGCTTTCGTGCAATAAGCCCTATATTGGCTGAATTTCCCTTGTCCCCTGATCTCGCATGAGCTATTTGAAGAAGTTTCACTTTCTTCATCCATCAGTATAGAAACTTAATTTTTAGAGATAAAACCTAAATCCAATTCCTCCAGTTAAATCAAATCCAGTTCCAGGGAAAAGACCAAGTTTCGGAGAAAGTTCAAGGAAAAACTCATACTTTTGTTTTAAAAAATAATTAACCCCGATGTTCCCACTCACACCAAACGAATCGTCTCCCTTTGAAACCGCTTTGAAAAAAAGACCTGCCCCAGCGTAAAAATTAAACACACCATTTTTATATCTTTCAATCTCGGAAAGATTGAAGTTGTAATGCCCCTGCACAAAAAAAGCATCATTAAATCTCCACGCAAGTAAAACATCTCCAGAGTTTGATCGCGAAAGAAGATATTTTCCAGTTACGCCAGTTGGAACACCAAGATAAACGCCAAGACCAAGTTTGTTTTGAGAATTCAAATTTAAAGGGAATAGAAGAAACAAAATTAACCAAAAATGCCTCAAAGTTAAATTCCTCTGAAAAAGACGGATTAGGTTTTTCATCCCATACATTTCACTTTAGTTTTTTATGTTGTTTTTTAAAATTTAATAAAAATGTGAGAAAGAAAAAACACATTCCCGACGATATCTCAAATTCACCTGTTAATAAATCATCACATATTTTGAAAAACCAGAATATACAAACTGTCCATTCGCTTCAACTTCCCCATAAATTTCACCTCCGATCTCCTGATAGAACTTTACAACTCTCCCGAACTTGAAAAATTCATTGCTTATCTCAAACCTTATATTCGGAGTATCACAAAAGACAAACACCTGCTTTCTCCTTCTATCAATCACAACTTCAAAACTTCCGTTCCTCATAAAACATTTGATTACTTTTCTTCCCCCTTTCCATATCTCAACCCCAGAATCAGATTTTTCCCCATATGTCTGGACAGGTGCTCCGCCTTGATTTCTCAAAGCAAATTTTTTATCGCTTATTTTTTCAAAAATTTGACCCCGATTTCGGGCAATAGAAACAAATTTTACGACAAACCTATTTGAGATACTCAAAGGCAAATTATCAACACTTGATATAATAACCGCTGAGATAGGACTGCAAGATTTTATTTTAAAATCACCAAGTTCATAAACTTTTAATGTATCTATTTCACCAGCGATCGCTTTAAAAGTTTCTAAATTTACCAGCAAAACTCCATTTGTAAAGTCAATTTTAACCTGCTTGTAAGAAACTTTCGCCAATGAATCAACGAATTTTTTAACATTTTCATTTCTGAAAATATCTCTCATGAAAATGTTAATCTCATATGGACTTGCAAGATTGCTCTTGTCTAACTTATCCACAACCTTGTTTCTCAACATAAAATTATAAGACAATTTATAAACTTCATTCCACCAATCAGCCCATGTTTTCAAATCTTCGGGATGAAAGCATAAGTTTATCTTTTTTTGAAACGGCTCTATTTCCCCATTGATAAAAATTTTGCCTGCATACCCAAATAAGCCCCATCTTGTTGGGTCAGATTGCAACCCAAACGGAGAACAAAGATTAACATCACCCCAAGTATAAAAAGAAAAATAAATCAAAGCGTCATAATCTTGAAGCAAAGAATATACAGCAACCTGAATCAAACTTGAAACTCTATATTCATTTGGATAGCACAAAGCCCACTCACGAATTACAACTGGCTTTTTCTCCCAAGCATAAAAACTTGAATAAACAGGGAAACTCCATCTATCATTTCTTTTAAGATAATTTTCATTTCGGAAAAAAGGAACACCAACCCAATCCAAACCATGTTCAAAAAAGGGATGATCCATATACATATTTTGTCCAATAAAATCAAGTTCAGATGCAACGGTATATGTATCATTTATAAACTCACTGTTAACTGTTGCGGTCAATGGTATGGGGCATCCTTTTGAGCGTATGAATTCCTTTAAATTTCTAAAAAGTTTTATTTGAAGCGACATTAAAAACTCAACACCATCTTTCTGCCTCAACGGATGTTCCATCGTCCAGTCCCTGCTATCAAAATCAACTTCGTTAAATTTTCTCAATTTTAACTTCGGAAAATAAATTTTATTTTCTTCAATAGATTCATCCTCGTTCAAAACTAAAAAACCATCCTTTGTAGTCCAAGCCTTTTTTAAATTTTCGGTACTTACATACTTTTCCCGAAGAAACTGAACCCAAAGATTCAAAAACTTCGTTTTATATGGTTCAATCATCTCGTCAAGTTTATCATATTGAAAAAAGAAACTATCTTCATTTATGAGTTCAATCATCGCAATGGCTGGATTTAATCCATTAGGTATGCCCGTATACGGATTGACATGTTTAAAAAGGAGGTTATCAATAAATTCTTTTTGCAGTTCAATCATTCTTTCATCAAAAAGCCCATAAGGTGAACCTTTCCGTTCCATTTTTGAAGCGTTTTCAATCCCGTCACCAACTTTAAATGTTCTATATGCACGAAGAACAAGATAGATATAAATTCCTCGTTTTTGTGCCTGATAAATCCAGTAATCAACCCTATCAAGATATTCCCTTTCAAGATTTCTTGAATTATTCTCATTCGGATAAGATTCATCAATTATATTCCTTCTTACTATGCCGAATTTTTCTCCGCCTCTGTTATCAAGTTCATGCAATCTTATTATATTACATCCAGCACGAGCGAGAACCTCAACAACGGTTTCAATTTTTTCCTTTGGTATATCAACATGGCTTCCAGCGATCGTCACACCCCAAAATCTTGCTCTTTTTCCAGTTTTTTCAAAGTAAAAATGTCCATCTCCCCCAACCTTTACAAATCCAAATTGACCTGCTGGAGGATTTAAAAGAAAACTAAAATCAACAAGTGAAGCATCTGGGAATTCCCCGAATCTTGGATCAAGCCATCTTACACAGAGGGTATCTTTAAACTTTTGGGAGTTTTTTCTTTCATGCGTGATATTTTGAGCAAAAAGTGAAGTTAATAGCAAAACCGAAAGTATAAAGATTTTCATTGATTCAAAGTAAGCTTTTTATCTAAACATGAAATTCCTTGAACTATTTTAAGAACACAAATCCAAAAGAGCAAGTTATAAATAGATTTTTTAAGCCTTTTCATCCCCCCGCCTCTTTATGTGAAGAGTAAAACCAAACAAATTTTGTTTTCCACAATCGCTAATTTTCAAAAACTTCTTAGTTGTAAATTTTTAAAACCTTGCTGATGACATAAATCTGAGACAATTATGTTCAATATAGCCACAGATTTCCCACATGAACGGAATAAACAAATAGAGTGGATTCATAAAAAATTTTATCGGGCATAGATAACCAATTTCATTCAATAGCTTTTTCCCATCCACGTCTTGATAAATCAAAGTAAATTACCAATCCAGCAGAAAGACCAATCAAAATATAAATCACACCACCAAGATATTCGCCAAGAACTATCTTGCCAATTCCAAACAACATCATGTAAACTAAAACAACACCGCTTATCCAATCAATAAACAAATAGATAAACCCAGGATCAGATTTAACTTCCGGGACAAGTTGAGATATTTTTTTCCATCCAATCCCACCTGGATGAACACGGCGATAAAAATTGATAAGATGTTCCTTATCAACGGGTTTTGTTATAAATGTCGCTACAAGCCAGGAGAGCGTTGTAAAAGCAACGATATAGAAAAGCGTCTCGGGAAAACTTATTTTTGTGTAAAGTTTTATATAAGCGTAACCGAAAAAGGGAGCAATCATTGCGACAATTTCGCTCCAGGCATTTATTCTCCACCAATACCATCTCAAAATCAACACAAGCCCAAGCCCAGCGCTTGCTTCAATTATGAATTGCCATGCCCCTGAAATCGTTTTTATTATCAGGGTTATCAAAACGGAGGCAATCATCACAAGAAGCGTTGCAATCCTTGATATAAAGACATAATGTTTTTCACTTGCATCTCTTTTTATAAATCTTTTATAGAAGTCGTTTATCACATAAGATGTGCCCCAGTTTAAGTGCGTTGCTATGGTTGACATATAAGCGGCGAAAAACGCAGCTACAAGCAGACCCTTTAATCCTGTGGGGAGAAAATCTCTCATTGCGTAGATATATCCAAGTTTTTTATCATCAATCCCGAGTTCAGGGTAGAGAACAATAGTTGCAAGCCCTACAATTATCCACGGCCATGGTCTTATACAGTAATGTGCAACGGTAAACCAAAGAGTCGCAAGTAAAGAATGTTTTTCATCTTTTGCTGACATCATTCTTTGGGCAACATAACCGCCTCCACCTGGTTCAGCCCCTGGATACCAGGAAGCCCACCATTGAATAAAAATATAAGCGATAAAAGATGGGATTGTCAAAGCCAAAACCCCACCATAGGCGATCTCCTTTTCAGCACCGATAACAGGCGTAAATTTAAAAACCCATTCCGGGAGACGTTCTTTCAACCCAGCGATTCCATTTATTTGAGGTAGATTAACAACAACCACCGCAAGAATTATTGTGCCTGACATTGCTATTACAAACTGAACCGCATCTGTAACTGCAACCCCCCAAAGCCCCGAAAGAGCAGAATAAATTGCAACTATCAACATAGCACCAAAGACATAATATCTTACCATTTCCTCTGGAACCCCAAAAAATCCTGTAAGGATTGAAATCATCGCAACATTTACCCAGCCAATTATCACAGTGTTAATAAACAAACCAAGATAAAGTGCTTTAAACCCGCGAAGGAAGGATGCCGGTTTACCCGAATATCTTAGTTCAACGAATTCAACATCTGTTAGAATACCAGCTCTTCTCCATAACCTTGCGAAGAAGAAGACAGTCAACATTGAACCGAAGAGAAAGTTCCACCAAAGCCAGTTTCCAGCTATTCCATTTTTAGCGACAAGCTCGGTCACCGCAAGAGGTGTATCGGCAGCAAATGTCGTTGCAACCATTGATGTCCCGGCAAGCCACCAAGGTAGGTTTCTCCCCGAGAGAAAAAATTCACTTATGTTTTTACCAGCTCTTTTTGAATAGTAAATTCCAATACCAATGCTTAAAACAAAATATAAAACAATGATAGCCCAGTCAATAAGATGCATTTGACACTTGTTTTTGTTTTTAAACTAAAAATTTAAGGTGATGAAATTGCCTCTGCAATTGCCTTATGAACAATTTTCCTTAGCTGAATATGTTTATTGTTTGCTCTTGTTGGATGAACGCGATTTGTCAAAAGGACAGCGATTAGATTTTTCTCCGGGTAAACATATACAGATGTTCCTGTGAAACCCGTATGTCCAAAGGCATTTTCACCGAAAGCTCCATCCAGTGCGCTTTTACCGTAGGGTGAGAGAGCATTATCCCAGCCAAGCCCACGGTTATTAGCCCACCTTTTTATGAAAAGCTCAACTGTTTCATTTTTGAAAAATCTCTTACCTCCGTATTCACCCCTATTCAAAATCATTTGCATAAGCACAGCAAGATCTCGCGCATTTGAAAATAATCCGGCGTGTCCCGAAACCCCACCAAGAGCTCTGGCGTTCTCATCATGAACAACTCCGTGAACAAATCCACCAAGCGAACTATCATATTCGGTAGGAGCAATATTATCAATCCATCCCTTAGGAGGAAGAAAAGTTGTTGATTTCATCCCAAGCGGGATGTAAAAAGTCTTACTGACATATTGCTCCAATGGCATTCCTGTAACAACTTCAACAATTTTTCCAAGCGTTATAAAACCAAGATCGCTGTAAACAGTTGAATCACCTGTTTTATAAACAAGAGGTTGAGCATAAATTGAATCAAGAATCTCATTGGGCGTTTTACAAAGTTTAAAAAATGGTTTCCAAGACGGAAGACCACTATTGTGAAGAAGCAAATTTTTAATTGTGACACCCCCCTTTCCATTTTGAGCAAACTTTGGGATATACTTCGCAACAGGATCATCAAGATCAATTTTACCCTCATCATAAAGTTTCATAATTGAAATTGTAGTTGCGGCAACCTTGGTGATAGAAGCCATATCATAAATTGAACCAGGATTAACTTTCCTTGAATAGGGGTCATAGCTATAAGTTCCAAAAGCCTTATGATATGCTATAACACCATTTCTTGCAACAAGAAGCACAGCTCCAGGCGTCACCGAATCCTGAATTGCTTTTTCCATTATAGTATCAAGTTTTGCAAGTTTATTCGCGTCAAGCCCAGCCTCATCAGGATAACCATAACGAAGCGTTGTTTGAGGATAACTTAATCCAGTTCCAAGCCTTGCAAACCCCGGAATGCTAATGGGTAATTTCCCCTGAGGTGAAATTTCACCAAACAAAACTTCGGCTGTCGCCTCAACAACAGGCTGAGCATCAGAATACGAGCAAATATAAGCTTTTACACTTGGATAATCAATGACAATGTACGGATTGCCAAAAGATATCAAAATAACAGGTTTCCCAGAATCAACAACTTGCTTTAAAAATTTCGCTTGTTTTTCCGGCAGCGAAAGCGACGCTTGATATGCTCTAACACGAACATAAGCTGAAACTATAACAAGGTCAAAGTTATTTAACTTTGAAAGTATAGCATTAAGTTCATCAATTGTGCTTCTTAAATCAACTCTTTCAAATGAGATATTATCGTATCTTTTTGCAATCTCCGAAACAAAGGAACTTCCACTATTCGGGTCGTTTGAATCCACCAAAGTTATAAGCAAAATTTTCTTGCTATCAAACTGCATCAAAGGCAAAACATTATCATTCTTGACGACGGTAATTGAAGCCCGCGATATATCCTTCGCTTTCCTAAGATGCTCTTCCGTGGCGACAAGTTCAGGTATTTTACTTAAATCAACAAATCTATTCCTGTGCAAACCAAGGTCATATTTGAATTCAAGTATTTTCCTTACAGATTCATTTATTCTTTCCTCAGGTATATCTCCTCTCTTTACAGCTTTTACGATAGCATCAATTGCCTCCTCAACATCGGGCGGGATTAAAATTATATCATTTCCAGCTTTAACAGCAAGGACAGAAGCAAGGGCATTTGAATAAAGTTTCGTTACGCCTCGCATCGTCATTGCATCAGTTACAATTAAACCTTTAAAACCGAGTTCTTTCTTCAAAATTCCAGTTACAATGTTATACGATAAGGTGGATGGCAAGCCTCTGCCTGTATCTATTTGAGGGTAAAAAATATGTGCAACCATTATTGACTTAACCCCAGCTTTTATAGATTCTTTGAATGGTGGTAACTCAATTGAATCTAACCTTGATTTTGAATAATTGATAACAGGTAGATCAAGATGTGAATCAACATCTGTATCGCCATGACCAGGGAAATGCTTGGCGGTTGCAATCATCCCACCCTCTTGAAGTCCACGGATAAATTCAACTGCAAATTTTGAAACTATTTCGGGAGTTTCACCAAAAGAGCGAATGTTAATAATTGGGTTTTTATAGTTATTATTTACATCAACGGTTGGAGCATAATTTTGATGAATACCAATTGCTCGTCCTTCTA
Source organism: Candidatus Kryptobacter tengchongensis (assembly GCA_001485605.1). Lineage (GTDB taxonomy): Bacteria > Bacteroidota > Ignavibacteria > Kryptoniales > Kryptoniaceae > Kryptonium > Kryptonium tengchongense. Next base: position 24,877 of record FAON01000008.1, on the reverse strand, counting down.
TTGCGGTTATTTTCCCTACTTCATAGGCGTATTCAGGTTTTCCAGTAGCAGCAATTCCCATTGCTGGTGGGAAGTGAGTTGTATTGTCAAGGCGCATTGCCGTCCCCCATTCAAAATCAGCTGAGATCAAAAGCGGAATTTCAGCAATTTTTTGGAAGTAATTTATCATCTCAGCTGTTTCATAAACATCCCCACGAAAGAAAATCAAACCCCCAACTTTTTTATCCTTAACATAGCGAACCAACCGTTTAAACTCTTTATTATCTCGTGCGAGAAAAACCCCACGAGCATCTGGCATTATCATCTGCGCAACCTTCTCTTCAAGTGTTAACTTTTTCATCCAATGATTTACCCATTGATCTTTCGTCAAGTTAGTTAAGTCAACTTTTTTCTTTTTATTCTGCTGGGATTGTTGCGATAGAAACATATCTTTCCTCACATTGCCTGCTACTTTAGTGATCACGATTGACAACAGAACCATTGAAAGAGCGAGAGCGAGAAATAACAAAATTGTTTTCCTCATCTTTTAATTCAATGATTTATTTTTAATCAAGTTTTTTGCATAAACCACAGCCCCATGTGCTGGCGAAGCCATTGGCTCAATTAAATCAACTTGAGGAAGTTCAACCTTAATCATCTCCCTTAACTTTCTTGAAACATAGTTATCGCTTTGAAGAACACCACCGATCAGAGAAAGTTTGACGGTTTCACCAAATTTAGCTTTATTAAGCATCGCTTTTACATGAGCTAAAAGTTCATCACACGCCTGATCAAGAATTTTTTTAGCAACTGCATCCCCCATTTCAACTGCTTTCATCACAATTGGTGCAACCTTCGCTATATCAAATTTCCCTGAATAAATTTCACTAACAATCTGCATTAAATCTGTTATATTAAACTCATCAAAGATCAAACTTTTTAAGATTGTTTCTTCACCTCTTCCATCAACATATTTTGCCACAGCCCTTAAAGCTTCACGCCCCATAACGAAGGCGCTCCCCTCATCCCCTATAAATCTTCCCCATCCCCCAACTCTATGAATTTTACCATCTATATCTTTAGCAAACATAACAGAACCAGTTCCAGCTATTAAAATTATCCCTGCTTTCCCCATAAAGGCACCTTCAAGAGCAATCCTCGCATCTGTCTCTATAATTATCTCTGGAAGAGACAAATTATTATCTTTTGCAAAATTAATCAAACCATTATAGATTTTTTCCCTATCCTTTTCCCTGCCTGCACCTGTAAGACCAAGCACTGCAAGTTTAACATCCGAAATTTTACATCCAGCCTTATCAACAAGTTCATATATCAAGTTAACAAGCAATTTAGCAACGGGTTCAACCCCGAGCATTTGAAAATTTGCCGAGCCACCGATGGCTTCAGCTATAGCATTGCAATTAAAATCAGCTATAATCCCGTGCGTCTTTGTTCCTCCGCCATCAATTCCTATCAGGTATCCAGACACAATAAATTCCCACGGTTAATTTAAAATTTCACAGCTATAGTCAAATACTGAACATTTTTCAAACGCCCAAAATCAAGATAAGCATAATCAATAGCTATAGCTAACCCCCTTGCTATTGAATATCTCACCCCAGCTCCAAATGTATATCTTTGCTCTCCACCTTTTTCAAATAACGATTTATATCCACCTCTTAAAAAGAAGAGCTCTTTAAACGAATATTCAACTCCCAAATTTAAATACTCCGTATTATCATTCGGATGCACGGCATCAATAGCAGTTGTTAATCTCTGTGATTCAGTCTTAATGAAATCATTAGAAAGACCAACTTTAAATAGCAACGGCATTTCAAATTTATCCGTTTGAATGAAAGCATTTATGTTATTTCCAGTGCCACCGCCAACAGTATAAATAATTATCAAATCACGACCCGAAAGTTGCATTTTAGTCCCGTAATTTGACATGCTTGCCCCGATTCTCATCCCATTTAAAAATGGGGTAACATATAAAGTGCCGAAATCAAGCGCAAATCCTTGAGCTACCTCATGCCAGATATATTCCCTGACATACTTAGCATTGAAGCCAATATAAAATCTATCCGTCAATTGCCTTGCATAGGAAATCCCCATCATCAAACCGCCAGCCTTAAATCTCTCACCTGTCCCGTCGGGCATTTCAACGGTTCTGACTTCCATCTCATCCATTGTAAGAGAAGATATTTGCATTCCGATCGTCCCCAAATTGCCAAGATTTAAAGCAAACGCTGCGAAGCCGTATTTTATATCCATAATCCAATCAACATAGTTAAAAATTGCTTCACCTCTCCCACTTATTCTACTTAACCCAGCTGGATTCCAATAAATTGAAGTTATATCATCTGCGATAGAATTAAAAGCTCCACCCATTCCAATGGCTCGTGCACCTATACCGATCTTTAAAAACTGAGCAGATGTTGTTCCCGTCTTCGTTAGACTACTCCCGATTTGAGCCACGGAAACTGAGAATCCCAATATAAGCGCAATGCAAAAGATGAAAACTTTTTTAATCATAGCCGATCTCTAAATTTTGTTTACTTTATTATAGCGAATTTAATTAATTTTTGTCCTATACCTGGGGCATCTATGTGAGCTATGTAAACTCCATAACTTACACCTAAACCATCTCTATTCAACAAATTCCAATACTCACGCCCATTATCAACACCACTGTTGTGATATATCTCCTTTACCAACTCACCACTCAATGTGTATATCCTTATCACACACTCCCTCGGCAAACCATCAAAATATATCCTCCTTTCCCCCCTAACCTGCCCTGGCAACTTGCTCACAGGCTCAAGCTCATTTATACCAACATAAGGATTCGGAACAACCCTTATCCTATCCAACAAACTACTCGCCAAATTAACATCATACCTATGACCCCTAACCTCAAGCCTGAAACTATCCACATCCATAACCCCACCCTCAATAGTGTTAAAACTCCTCCTCGTCCTCACCCAAAACTCATCACCCTGACGCAAATCAATCCCAACCCTCGGATATCTATACTCAACTCCACCCTCCCTCACAGGCTCAAAATACACCTGCCATGTCGTCCTGTTAGTAGTCCCACGCTCCAAAAACATAACATCCTCTCCCAAATCCCACCTCCTATTCCCATTAACATCCCGAACATATACCTTTATCCTATACCCCTCCGTAACATTCTCAACATAAAAAGGCAACTTAACATTATTCACACTCGTATCCAAAGGACTTGACAAACTACCATCACTTAATGTATCCAAAACCCCAAACCTTATAACAAAATCCGCAGGATACATCCTACGACCCAAACCCAATGTAGCTGTGGTTATCTTATAACCTATCCTACCCAAACTCCCTCCACCCCAACCACTACGCTCCAAATCCAAACCTAACTTCTCATCCCATACCCTTATCCTCATCCCATCAAATACATCACTACCATCTCCACCCCCAACCTCCCTACTACCCCTGACAGAATAATACCTATATCTTACCTCCACACCACGCCTACCCAACAAACTACCCCCAACCAACGCCCTTATCAAACCACGACCGTAATCAACTACATAATCAACACCCTCAACATAACTACCTACCCTAACACTCCCCTCTACAGGTAAACCCAAAAGCTTTACCCATACCGTGTCAACAAAATCTACACCCTGTACCCTCTCCTCATCCGATACAACATTCCAACGCAAACTATCCCCACTACCCTCAAACCATATACTATAACCCATATCCCTAACCTCCAAATCATTCAAAACCTCAACCTCTATCCTCCCAGTACCCCTGCCCCTTATGTGCCTGAACTTAACACCATCTACTACCCTGCTAACCTCAGGCCCTACATATCCAATAGCCCTACCCCCAGGTATAACACTTACAACATTCTCATCCAACTCCTCCTCCCCACTTATCGGATCTACAACCACCTTCATAGTGCACTCACTCGGTGGTATACCCAAACTATCACCCCTATCATACGAAACTACAGCATAATAATACTTAACCCCATTCATCACCCCAACACTATCTACATAACTATGAACCAAACCAACATCATCACCCAAATAATAATGTATCCCACGCCCAGGATACGAAACCACACTATAACCACGCCAACCATCCACCTTGTCAAACCTCGCATCCCTACCAAACGCATCCTTCAACGCAACCCTCAAATACCTCGCACCCCTACCATCCGTTATCAACTCAATGTCCTTAAACTGCGGATCAGTAGACCTGTATATAACATAACCCTCAAAATCATACCCAGGATCCCCCTCATCCAAAGGATTACGACCAAACAAAGGATCAAAACTACGCTCCGCCCTACTATCCCAATACAAAACAACCCTCCTATCCCCAGCAACTGCCCTAACTCGTGGCCTCTCAGGCGGTCGGAAAAACCTGTAATTAGCATTGTATATCCTCTGAACCGTCTCAGCATTCAACAACAAATCATTCAAATCCTCACCCAATAATAAAGCAACTGAAAAACGCCTGGTTTGACCCTTCGGAAGCTGAATATAACCAGAGCCATAAAGAAATACATTATCAGCAGTCTGAACTATTTCGCTAAAGTTTCCAGGTTTTAACCTGTTCCAGATATTTTCATCATTACTGACATAATCAGTTGACCAAATGAATGCATTAAAGCTTGTAAGTCCTATCATATCAGATTCATCAAGGTCTGTGAATTCAAAGTTTGGTTCACCAGGATACAAAGGATCTAAACTCCCATCCGGAAGAAGCCTCCCCCTTGTCGGAACACCATCACCCTCACCCTCATCTCCAGTCCCAGGTATACCATCCATACCAACATCGTCTATCAAAGGATTCCAATCACCATCGTTGTCTATACCATCCTGCTGACTCTCATCTATCATCCCATCACCATCGTTGTCTATACCATCATACGGATTCCCAGGTGACTCCAAAAATTTATACCCAAAATATCCAGGCTTTAAACCAAATTCACCCTTACCGTCATGATCATAGATGTAAACCATACTTCTTGCATACACAGGGATGTTATCAACAGGGGGATAATTTGGAACATTATAAGGGGGCACAAAAAATGCATCGTCATCGGTTTGCTCATTACTGGTTGGGGCACCGCCTCCAATGTCAGCATCACCGTACATCCCAAAAATAACCGAATCAAGAGTTTTAGGAGATACATTTGTAATCGTATAAACAAAGAAAATACAATCCTCGGCAAGTGGGTTAGCCCATTGTAAAGCTCTAACCTGTACTTGAACTCCAAGCCCTCTCCTTGATGAATCATCAGGAAATGGAAAATAAGGATGTTCTTTATTATCTCTATCATCCATAACATAGAATGCTTCAAGGTCTGCCTGCGTTGCATCTCTTGCAAGATATCCAGGCCAAACATATTTCCCTAAAACTGGATCATACCAACTTGATGGCCATGAATCCGGCTTACCGTCCCCATCCCGGTCTTGATCGGGATTGTGAGCAATTTTGTCCTGATTTGGATCAGCATAACCCGGAAGTGGTTGCCATCCCCATCTTTTTGTGCCATCAGGAGAGCGATCGCCACCATCAAGCAAACCATCTGTTATAATGTGAATTCTTCTACCACTTGTATCAACCACAGATGCACCAACAAGAGGTCCAAATTCATAAGCATATCCCAAACCATTCCACACAACATCAGTTATTCTATCACCCGGAGCTGAAAGAGAACCATAGTTATAAACTGTGACGGTTATTTTATTACCATTCATCACAAGTTTTTTCCTATCCGCTTCACCTGCCGTCTTGCGGATGTTCTTGTCAATCTCACGATAAAAATTCTGAATTTCCAGGCTTGATAAAGACTTGATCTTTTTATATTTTTCCGCAAGCTTCGGATTATTGGCTATATACGGTGGCAAATCACCCGAAGTCTCCTTTGCTTTTAGGTCTTTTGATTTAGCTAAAGAGGAACTATACCCTGATTGGATGTAATCACCAATAACCTTATATTCTATTTTTCTCTGTTCTTCTCTTTCTTTTGATGTCAAACCGCGCAATATCTGCAGTGCTTTTTCTCTGTCGGACAATTTTTGCTGAGAGAATCCAACCGAAACTAAAGTTAAAACTGCAAGTATTACATAAATTCCTTTTCTCATTTTAACTCACGAAAAATTTGTTTTTAAAATCCAATTGAAAATCCAACTCTAATTTCTCTCGGTGGATAGTAATAATGTGGTCTTGTATAATAATCATCAGATGAATGAACACCAGGGATTTTGCCAACCCATTGATCAACTACAATTCCTTCTCCTCTTTGCTTGGCGAGTGTATATTGCGCAGTTCCAGTATCATCATATACATACCTTTCATTAAGATTATCAAACAAGTTATATACTTTGACAAATAAACTCCACCTTAAACCAAACCATTTAAATAACTTTTCAAACATCATATCAACTTGCATACGTGCTGGTTTTCGTTCGCTATTTCTTCTCAGCTCAAGGCGATTGTTTGTAATGTAAGGAGTATACGGAAGCCCAGAACCATATTGACCGATAAAACTTAAATTCCAATTATCTTGAACCCCAATGCTAATAGTTCCATTCAAGGTGTGCCTTTGATCCCAATCAAGATAAACAAGAACTTTCTCGGGCTCTCTTCCGGATTTAAGATCAATAAAGAATGCATCCGGATTTGGATCGTTACCCTCAGCGACTTGATAAGTGTAGTCAAGTGTAGCTGCAAGTAACTCACCTTTCAATCTTCTTTTTACCAAGGAAAAGGTAAATCCTTTTATGTTGCCATAATCTTTGTTAACATAAAGATTATAAACTTTCTCTTGGCTTATCCTCGTTCTTTGCAAAGCAAGCAAATCCCGAACATCTTTGTAAAAGCCAGTGATATTAATCGCAAGATTATCTGTAAGTTGCTGTTGTAGACCGAATTCATAGGCAACTGTTTTCTCAGGTTTTAAGTTTGCATTCCCGAATGTTGGCGTCCCAACAAAAAGAGCAGATTTAAACTCTGGATTAGTGTAAAGATATGTAAATGGGGGCATCTGTAAAAACCAGCCATAAGAAAAATGTAAGATACCCCTATCTGTAATTGGATAGGAAACGCCAAGTCGTGGGCTTATTTGATGTTTTGGTGAAGCCCTCGCTATAAGAGTATCACGCAAAATTATAGGTGGTATCGTCGGATCATTTGGATCAGGATACCAGATGAACCTTGAATAGTCCGCCTTCGGATCAAAATAATCATAACGCAAACCTAAATTAACAATCATATCTTTATACTCCATCTTATCTTGAGCATATACAGAGAAAATCACAGGTTTCCGGGTATACCTGTTGTGATACGGAGATGTTATTTCAGGAATTGTTGGTTCAAGGTATTTCAAAGTGTCTCTTAAAACTGTGAAGTAAACAAAATCAAGTTTATGTAGGCGTACTTCAAAACCTGTTTTTACTTCATGATAGTCAGAAACTTGGCTCGTTATGTCAAACTTCGCCAAAAATGTTTTTGAGTCTCTATAAACATGGTCGTTCTGCGTTCCACCAAAGTAAAAGGTAAAACTTGTCGGTCTTGCTAACCTTTCCACAGGTTGATATCTTGGATCAAGTGGATTTTCGTAAAGATACTGGCGAAACTTTTGATAATTATACGAAACCCTAAATTCATAAAATGTTTTATTGCTCAAAGCATGGGATAATGTCAAACCAATCTTGTAATTCTCATCACGGAATTGATAGGTTCCATCAGGATTATATTTGAAAAGGTGGTTATAACTTTTATACCAGCTTTTATCATAAAGACCATCAATATTGATCTTAACAGTTGAAGTAGCTCTGAAAGTTAACTTTGCTGTGCTATTTAAATTCCAACTCGGATTCATTGGAACAATTGCCCCATCCCCAGTCACTGGAATAATCCAATTATTAGCGTCATTGAAATTAGGTTGATCGCTGGGTTGATGTTCCCTTACCCCGTAAAGCCAACCTTTATTGTTTTCCCATCTTAACGATGTGAAAAATGATAAAACCTTGCCCAAAAACGGAAATGGTCCTCCCAAACTAAACTCAACTACAGAATTATTAAGCGGGTCTACTTTATCTATGTTAAAAAAGATGTTTTTTCTATTGCTTATAAAATCACCTGAATATAAAAGTAACTCACCAGTATATTTAGCTCCACCCTCCTTAGTGACTATATTAACAACTCCACTCATTGCATTCCCGTATTCAGCGTTAAATGTTCCACTTACAACTGTCATTTCTTGGATTGCATTTCTTGCTATTTGCATTCCAAGCGTGTTAAAGAAGGGATCATTTATTGAAACACCATCAATTGTATATGCAATTTCAGTTGATCTTCCGCCTCTTATATGAATATCACCTCCAGCACCAACTACGACACCAGCTTGTAATGTCAAAACTCTCTGAAAATTTTCAACGGGTAATTCCCTGATTTGCTCAGCATCAACTACGGCTTGTGAAGATGTCAAATCAGCCCTGACAAGGGGACGTTCTGCTTCAACAACAACTGGTGGAAGACCAATGGCTTCTGGCTCCATCTCAAAATTTAAAGTTGTGGTCAAATCAGCTGAAACTTTAACATTCTTTACCGTGATCTTTCTATAACCAACCGCTGAAACTACAACAGTATAAGTCCCCGGCGGAATATTAGTTATAACATAATATCCATTAACATCAGTTGCTGCACCCAGCGTTGTTCCCTCAAGGACAATGTTAACACCTGGCAAAGGTTCTTTTGTCTCAGCGTCAATAACTCTACCAGCAATTTTACCTTTTGTCCCACCATAAACTAACCCAACTACGAGGGTTAAAGCCAAAAAAACTATCAAAAGACGCTTCATTTTAAACTAACCTCCTTAATTTTACTTTATTATAGCGAATTTAATTAATTTTTGTCCTATACCTGGGGCATCTATGTGAGCTATGTAAACTCCATAACTTACACCTAAACCATCTCTATTCAACAAATTCCAATACTCACGCCCATTATCAACACCACTGTTGTGATATATCTCCTTTACCAACTCACCACTCAATGTGTATATCCTTATCACACACTCCCTCGGCAAACCATCAAAATATATCCTCCTTTCCCCCCTAACCTGCCCTGGCAACTTGCTCACAGGCTCAAGCTCATTTATACCAACATAAGGATTCGGAACAACCCTTATCCTATCCAACAAACTACTCGCCAAATTAACATCATACCTATGACCCCTAACCTCAAGCCTGAAACTATCCACATCCATAACCCCACCCTCAATAGTGTTAAAACTCCTCCTCGTCCTCACCCAAAACTCATCACCCTGACGCAAATCAATCCCAACCCTCGGATATCTATACTCAACTCCACCCTCCCTCACAGGCTCAAAATACACCTGCCATGTCGTCCTGTTAGTAGTCCCACGCTCCAAAAACATAACATCCTCTCCCAAATCCCACCTCCTATTCCCATTAACATCCCGAACATATACCTTTATCCTATACCCCTCCGTAACATTCTCAACATAAAAAGGCAACTTAACATTATTCACACTCGTATCCAAAGGACTTGACAAACTACCATCACTTAATGTATCCAAAACCCCAAACCTTATAACAAAATCCGCAGGATACATCCTACGACCCAAACCCAATGTAGCTGTGGTTATCTTATAACCTATCCTACCCAAACTCCCTCCACCCCAACCACTACGCTCCAAATCCAAACCTAACTTCTCATCCCATACCCTTATCCTCATCCCATCAAATACATCACTACCATCTCCACCCCCAACCTCCCTACTACCCCTGACAGAATAATACCTATATCTTACCTCCACACCACGCCTACCCAACAAACTACCCCCAACCAACGCCCTTATCAAACCACGACCGTAATCAACTACATAATCAACACCCTCAACATAACTACCTACCCTAACACTCCCCTCTACAGGTAAACCCAAAAGCTTTACCCATACCGTGTCAACAAAATCTACACCCTGTACCCTCTCCTCATCCGATACAACATTCCAACGCAAACTATCCCCACTACCCTCAAACCATATACTATAACCCATATCCCTAACCTCCAAATCATTCAAAACCTCAACCTCTATCCTCCCAGTACCCCTGCCCCTTATGTGCCTGAACTTAACACCATCTACTACCCTGCTAACCTCAGGCCCTACATATCCAATAGCCCTACCCCCAGGTATAACACTTACAACATTCTCATCCAACTCCTCCTCCCCACTTATCGGATCTACAACCACCTTCATAGTGCACTCACTCGGTGGTATACCCAAACTATCACCCCTATCATACGAAACTACAGCATAATAATACTTAACCCCATTCATCACCCCAACACTATCTACATAACTATGAACCAAACCAACATCATCACCCAAATAATAATGTATCCCACGCCCAGGATACGAAACCACACTATAACCACGCCAACCATCCACCTTGTCAAACCTCGCATCCCTACCAAACGCATCCTTCAACGCAACCCTCAAATACCTCGCACCCCTACCATCCGTTATCAACTCAATGTCCTTAAACTGCGGATCAGTAGACCTGTATATAACATAACCCTCAAAATCATACCCAGGATCCCCCTCATCCAAAGGATTACGACCAAACAAAGGATCAAAACTACGCTCCGCCCTACTATCCCAATACAAAACAACCCTCCTATCCCCAGCAACTGCCCTAACTCGTGGCCTCTCAGGCGGTCGGAAAAACCTGTAATTAGCATTGTATATCCTCTGAACCGTCTCAGCATTCAACAACAAATCATTCAAATCCTCACCCAATAATAAAGCAACTGAAAAACGCCTGGTTTGACCCTTCGGAAGCTGAATATAACCAGAGCCATAAAGAAATACATTATCAGCAGTCTGAACTATTTCGCTAAAGTTTCCAGGTTTTAACCTGTTCCAGATATTTTCATCATTACTGACATAATCAGTTGACCAAATGAATGCATTAAAGCTTGTAAGTCCTATCATATCAGATTCATCAAGGTCTGTGAATTCAAAGTTTGGTTCACCAGGATACAAAGGATCTAAACTCCCATCCGGAAGAAGCCTCCCCCTTGTCGGAACACCATCACCCTCACCCTCATCTCCAGTCCCAGGTATACCATCCATACCAACATCGTCTATCAAAGGATTCCAATCACCATCGTTGTCTATACCATCCTGCTGACTCTCATCTATCATCCCATCACCATCGTTGTCTATACCATCATACGGATTCCCAGGCGACTCCAAAAATTTATACCCAAAATATCCAGGCCTTAAACCAAACATGCCTCTGCCATCGTGATCCCAAGAATAAACCATGCTCCTTGCGTAAATGGGGATATTATCAACAGGTGGATAATTCGGAACATTATAAGGCGGGATAAAATAAGAATCATCATCGCTGTAATCTGTTGCTCCACCAACATGAGGATCACCCCACATTCCAAAGACAACCGAATCAAGATCCTTAGAACTAACATTAGTGATCGTATAAACAATAAATATAGCATCCTCCGCAAGTGGATTGCTCCATTGTAAAAGTCTTACTTGAGCTTGAACACCTAAACCTCTCCTTGAAGAATCATCTGGGAATGGGAAATATGCAAATTCTTCATTATCTCTATCATCCATAACATAGAATGCTTCAAGGTCTGCTTGCGTTGCGTCTCTTGCAAGATATCCAGGCCAAACATATTTCCCTAAAACTGGATCATACCAACTTGATGGCCATGAATCCGGCTTACCGTCCCCATCCCGGTCTTTATCAGGATTGTGAGCGATTTCGTCCTGATTTGGATCAGCGTAACCCGGCAAAGGATTAAATGTCCAAAATTCCGTCCCATCTGGTGAAACTGTGCTATAATATCTCAACCCATCACTTACAATGTGAATTCTTCTATTATTCGTATCAACCACAGAAGCAGCAACAAGGGGGCTAAATTCATAAATATGTGGTAAATTGTTCCATATCACATTTAACCGACGGTTAAAATTAGCACCTGCGCCAATTGCACCGTAATTGTAAATTATCGTTGTTATTTTATTGCCATTCATGATTAAACTTTTCCTATCAGCATATGCCTTCACCTTTTCAAGTTCAAAATTATCACTCGCTTTAAAATTCTTGACTTCACTCCTTTTGCCAACATCACTTTTGGGATAAGATTGAAGAAGCATCAGCGAATAATTTTTTATAAGCTCATACTCAAGCTCTCTCTTAATCTCCCTATCTTTGCTAAAATGTTCTCTCAAAATTTTAAGCGCCTTCTCCCTGTCGGAAAGTTTTTCCTGAGAAATGACCAAATTAATCAATAAAATTAGAAAGGCAACAATCAAATGGAATCGCATGGTTCAATTGACATTTTTGAACAATTTAATTTTAGTTGAAGCCATCTCGTTGATAATCTTATCAAAAACTCTCACTTTAAACACTCTAAAGTGAGCTAACGAATTCAGAAAAAATATAAAAAAATTTAAGTGATTTTGTCAACAAAAATTTGCCTAAAAAATTCTTACCCAAAAATTCACATCAACCCACGCCTTTTGCTCAAATATCTAAAAAGCGCAACATCAAACGATGTGCCTGTATCCATAACCTCATAATCAATCCCATTGTTGAGACATTCAAATCTATACCTCTTTATAAATTCATTAAGCGCCCGCCGATAATCCCTCTGGATGTAAAGTGACTGCGTCATCATTTTCTCAGATGTCTCCATATCCTTAAAAAGCGCATCAACATTAAAATTGAAATTCCTCTCCAAAGGATCCAAGATTTGGAAAACTATAATTTCATTCTTTTTATGTTTGAAATGCTTAAAGGCACTTATAACTTCATCTTGATCGTCAAGTAAATCACTTAACAAAATTATAAGCCCCCTTCTCTTTATCCTTTCTGCGATAAGATGAAGAGACTTCGCTGTATTTGTTTTGTTTTCAGGCTTTGCGTTTTCAAGCTCATGTAATATAACATCAAGATAACTTCTTACAGAACGAGGTGGCAAAAACTTTCTTATACCTTCATCGTAAATAACAAGCCCAACCGCATCCCTTTGCATCATCATAAGATAAGATAATGCACCCGCAAGATAACACGCATATTCAAACTTCGTTATATTATCCCCAGAAGAATAAGCCATTGACCTGCTCGCATCAAGAATTATGTATGCCCTCAAATTTGTTTCTTCCTCAAATTGCTTTATAAAATATCTGTTTGTCCTCCCATAAACCTTCCAATCAATATACCTTGTCTCATCTCCCGGGGAATATTGCCTGTGTTCAGAAAACTCAACACTAAAACCATGATATGGACTTTTATGAAGCCCAACGATGAAGCCCTCAACCACAAGGCGAGCTATTAATTCAAGATTTGATAACCTTGAAACAACCTTCGGGTCAAGATATTTCCTTGCGTTTTCACTCATGATCAAATTTTATATGTTTATCCAAGCTGGACGAGTAAAACTCCAGCCACAACAAGCGTTCCACCGATCAAAAAAGGCAATGTTATCGGATTACCAAAAATTATCATTCCAAGTATCGCCGTCATTATCGGCTGTCCATTTGTGAAAATCACAACTTTGCTCGCTTCAATCTTACCAATTGCGTAATACCAAAGAAAATATCCAAAGATTGAAGTTCCAACCCCAAGATAAACAACACCAAGATAAGATGCAAAAGAAATGGATCGGAAATCAAGATTAACAAAATCATACAAACCAATCGGCAGATAAATTAAACTTCCAATTATCATCGCAACTCCCGTGACATAAAAAGCACCATATTTAACCACCATTGGTTTCCCAAGTATTGAATAAAGAGCCCAAAACATCGCCCCAAACATTATAATAACATTCCCCTTCAAATACTCCATATTTAAACTTAAACCATGCTCGGCGAAAACAATTCCAACGCCCACAAAACTTAGGATAACACCTAAAACCTTATAAAAATTCACCTTCTCCTTTAAAAACAAAGCAGAAAAAATTAAAGCGAAAATCGGCGTCATAGCATAAATCAACGAAGCATTCGCAGGAGTTGTATATTTTATCCCCAAAATGAAAGCAAATTGATTCAAGGGCACTGAAAGAATCCCAAGAATAAAAAATTTCACCCTATCCGAGTTTTCAACCCTTATTTTCCTATATTTTGAAAAATAAATTATTAAACCGAAAACAAAACCAGCAATACCAGCCCTCAAAAAGGTAAGCGTAAAGGGTGGAATCGCCTTAACAACCGCCTTGGCAATTATATGCGTTAAACTGGCTATTAATGTCTGTATGCTGAGCCAAAAATAAACCACCTTAACTTATCCATTCACTTTCAAATAAATCCAAAATTTCACTGCAACTTCCAACAAACGCATCCGAATTTATGGCAAATTTTAAAAACTCCTCATAAATAAAGTCCCATCCTTTAAAATCAAATTCATCATACACAAAGTTATGAAACAAAACCGTAAACACACCTCCAAAACTTTTCACGACCTTTGCAAGATTTACAACTTCTACCAAAATCTCTTCAATCCCCTTTGAACTTCTACCATACTGATAAACTGCATCCATAAAAACAAGCGGAATCTCATAAACCTCAAGTTCAACATTTTTCTCAACATCATAAATTTTATACGGAAAAGCATAGCCACATCTAAAACCCTGCCTTAAATTAAACCCAAGTGTTGAATCATACTTAAAATTAAGCCCGTCATGTATTGATGGAGTGATTTTAAAATCATACCTTAAATAATGCTGTCTCACACCATTAACCTTAAGGTTAATAAAATTTTCAAGTTTAAGTTTTTCTTCCTTCATCAACTCAAAACTATTAAAGGTTTCAAAACTTGGGTGAAGTGCGATTTCAAATCCAGATCTTTTTAGGTCATCCACAAAATCAAGAAAAAATTTATCCCATTTATACCGTGCATCATATTTTGATGTCCGTCCCGATTTCAAGAAAAATGTTGATTTGACACCTTGAGATTTCTCAAACTCAATAAGTTTTTTCATCCCAACACGATACGGGTCTTCTCCCTTTGCAAAGAAATAAATAAACTTTGCAAACCTTTCCCTCCTTGCCTGTATATCTTCACGACCCATTATGAACTTGTTCATCACCTCGTTATAAACTCCGAACGCAGACCACTTCCTCAAGACATCAACATCATGCGTCAGACAAACAGAAAAAGTTTTCCCATTCCACTTTCTATTATCAACATTAAACCCACTTTTCTCAATAAAAAACTTCAAGACATGAAAATAAAAATTAACGATGGGGAAATTAGAAACACCGAGTTTGACAAGTAAGTTTTCATCATCTGGAAATCTTCCGATTTCATCTTTTTTATTCTTCACCCTTTCATCCCAAGATGAAAGGAAATAAAAAGCACACGAAAGAATATCAAAGTTTATTTTGTTGTTTTCAATTTCAAAAACTGGTTCGCCAGTTTTAAAAAAAACAGGCAAGGCGAAATTACCAAATTCATCCGGGATCATCGGCGCAACTAAACTAACAAAATGAACGGTTGCAACATCTAAAACCTCGTCATAAGCTTTTCTTCCCTCAAATAGTTCAATAGCCAGTTCACTTTTCCTTATGAAAATTCCCTTCCCCTCATCCTTAAAGTCTTCCCCATAAAAAATAAAAAGTTCCTCTCCTGAAACCTCTTCATACGAATTAACAAAGTTCAAATCAACTTTATAAAGAAGCGAAAAATTTTTTAAAACATACTCAATTCTTTTCCTATGCGATGGGATTTCAACATCAAGCAGAACTTTTAAACTCATGCGATTTACCTATTTGATGCTTACACTGCTTAAAGATACAAAATCATAAAGCGGAAACCTCTCGCAAAGTTCCCTTACTTGCTCTTTAACTTCCTTATAAACCTCTTCCTTTCCGATATTTGAAATAACTCTATCAATAAGTTCAGCTATGTATTCCATTTCTTTCTCTTTCATTCCGCGAGTTGTCAATGCTGGCGTCCCAAGGCGAATTCCACTTGTTACAAGTGGGCTTTTATCATCAAATGGGACCATATTTTTATTCACTGTTATCCCTGCCTGTTCAAGCGATCTTTCTGCATCTCTCCCAGTGACACCTTTATTTCGCAGGTCAATTAAAACAAGATGATTATCCGTCCCGCCGGAAACAAGATTATATCCAAGTTTAATTAAACTATTTGCAAGTGCTTTTGCATTCTTTATAACCTGTGCTGAATATTCTTTGAATTCTGGTTTCAACGCCTCACCAAATGCAACTGCCTTTGCTGCAATTACATGCATAAGCGGACCACCTTGAATCCCGGGCATGACAATGCCGTCAATAATTTCCGACATCATGCGAAAACGATCCCCCTTTGGAGTTTTTATCCCGAACGGGTTTTCTTTATCTTTATACATCAAAATTAAACCACCACGTGGTCCCCTTAAAGTCTTGTGGGTTGTTGATGTGACAATATCACAATATGGCAATGGATTGTTCAATAGACCCGACGCTATCAATCCCGCTGGATGAGCTATATCAGCCATAAGATAAGCCCCAACTTTATCTGCAATTTCCCTAAAAGCTTTATAATCGTAATCTCTTGGGTAAGCACTTGCTCCAACAATTATCATTTTTGGTTTTTCACGCTTTGCTATATCTTCAACCTCATTCATATCTATCATACCAGTTTCCTTTGACACACCATAGAAGACCGCACGATAAAGTTTGCCCGAGAAATTAACAGGAGCTCCATGTGTTAAATGTCCACCATGAGCAAGATTCAAGCCCATAATAGTATCACCTGGTTGAAGGAATGTAAAATATGCAGCCATATTCGCCTGGCTTCCGGAATGTGGTTGAACATTTGCATATTCGCAATTAAATAATTTTTTTGCTCTCTCACGCGCAAGATTTTCAGCGATATCCACAAATTCACATCCACCATAATATCTTTTGCCAGGATAACCCTCGGCGTATTTATTTGTCATTACTGAACCCATCGCCTCAAGAACAGCTCTTGAGACAAAATTTTCGCTTGCGATAAGCTCAAGGGTATAATTTTGTCTTTCAACTTCGCCAGCGATTGCACTGTAAACTTCAGGATCTTGCTCCCTCAATGAATACATAACCTGTTAATGATTTTGTTTTTAAACCTTACAAATAACATCTTTTCTTCGCTTCAAACTTTAACCAATCTCTGAAATCGGGATGAGCTATTTCAATTAATGCCTTTGCCCTCTCCCTTATGCTTTTGCCATGAAGATAAGCAATGCCGTATTCAGTTACAACATAATGAACATCTCCTCTTGATGTAACAACACCGGCTCCTTCAGTCAAAACTGGGACGATCCTTGAGATAGTTCCGTCCTTTGCGGTTGATGGCAAAGCTATAATTGGCTTTCCACCCTTTGAACGCGCAGCTCCGCGGATGAAATCAACCTGTCCACCTATGCCACTGTAAATTTTATGACCTATTGAATCAGAACACACTTGCCCAGTTAAGTCAATCTGCAACGCCGAATTTATCGCAACCATTTTCTCATTCTGGCTTATTATAAATGGATCATTAACATAATCAGATGGATGAAATTCAAAAAGTGGATTGTTATCAATGAAATCAAATAACTTTTTCGTTCCAAGCACAAAACTTGCTATGACCTTACCCCGATGCAAAGTTTTTCTTTCATTGTTCACAACGCCAGACTCTATAAGGGGTAATAAACCATCGCTGAACATCTCCGTATGAATTCCGAGGTCTCTTTTATCTTTCATAAAAAGCAAAACAGCATCAGGAATTCCACCTATCCCCATCTGCAAAGTTGAACCATCTTCAATTAATTCAGCAATATAGCTGGCTATTCTCCTGTGAAGGTCTGTTATTTCATCTTTTGGAAGTTCAAATAAGGGTCGGTTTGATTCAACAAAGTAATGAATTTTACTAACATGGATGAAGCTATTGCCAAGAGCTCTTGGCATATTGGAATTTACTTCGGCAATTACAATTTTAGCTGTTTCAGCTGCTGCCTTCGTGCATTCAACGCCAACACCAAAACTACAAAAGCCATATTCATCGGGTGGGGAAACTGTGATTAATGCAACATCAATTTTATATTCGCCGCTGTAAAACAACTTTGGGATTTCAGATAGGAAGATCGGGACAAATTCAGCTCTGCCATCATTAACGGCATCCCTTACATTTGCGCCTGTAAAGAAAGCGCGATGTTTAAAATGCCCCTGCATTTCCGGTTTCACATATGGGGCTTCACCAAATGTTAAGATATGTGCTATCTCAACATTTTCAAGCTCGTCTTTTCTTTGAACAAGTGCTTTTATTAAAGGTTCTGGCGTGGCGCATCCGGGATGAACCCAGACCCTATCGCCAGATTTTATTACTTTTACAGCTTCTTCGGCTGTTACTGTTCTCTCTTTGAAGTGCTTTGTCCAGCTCATATTAGTTCTTCAATTTTTTTATATTCAAGGTTAAAAATTTCAGCAATGTTTTTATTTGTGCAATAACCTGCATGGGTGTAAATCCCTTTGCTAAACGATGGGTTTTCTTTCACTGTTTGTGAAAGTCCCTTATCAGCAATTTCAAGTATGTAGGGCAAACTTACATTTGTAAGAGCATGAGCTGCTGTCCTGGCAACATTTGAAGCCATGTTGGGAACACAATAATGAATAACACCATGCTTCACGAAAACAGGATTTGCAATTGTGGTTGGTCTGCTCGTCTCAACGCAACCACCTTGGTCAATTGAAACATCAATTATAACGGATCCTGGCTTCATCTTTTTGACCATTTCCTCTGTGACAAGTTTTGGAGTTAAGGCACCGTGAATTAAAACTGCCCCGATTAAAACATCAGCAAATTGAACTGCCTTTTCAATATTATAAACATTTGCAATTGCAGTTTCAACCCTTTTACCAAATAACTTTTCCACCTCCCTTAATTTGTCAATATCTTTGTCAAGGACCATTACATGCGCCCCAAGCCCAAGAGCAGCTCTTATGGCATTTTGCCCAACAACGCCAGCACCAAGTATAACAACAGTCGCTGGTGGAACCCCTGGAATTCCACCAAGAATTATCCCACGCCCGCCGTCCTCATTTTGAAGATATCTTGCTGCAACAACTATTGCCATCTGTCCAGCAATTTCGCTCATCGCTTGAAGTATTGGCAGGCGTCCATCTGGCATCTCAATTATCTCATAACCTATTGCTGTTACCCTCCTCTCAAGTAAAATCTCAATAAACTTTCTTGGTGCAACAGCAAGATGTAAAAAACCAAATAAAAGATGATCATCGCATAAGTAATCATAGTCTTCCTCGCCAGGTCTTGCAACTTTTACAACCATTTTCGCCCTTTTATAAATTTCTTCTCGTGAAAAAACAATTTTAGCACCCATTTTTTCATACTCCACATCGCTAAAACCACTATACTCACCAGCTGAAGATTCAACATAAACTTCGTGACCTCGCTCCACAAGGACCTTAACTCCCGCCGGCGTAAGTGCTACCCTTCTTTCAAGAATTTTTTGTGTGTCGCTGCTTTCTTTTGGAATTCCAATGTTCATGGTTAAGCTTTAAATTTTTTGGTTTTCACTCTTTACAAATATACTAAAAAGTTTCGGCATTATGAAGATTTCGCAGGGAACGAGACCATTGGGAACCGTTCCATAGCTCCAGTTTTAATTGATTTTATCCACAACTTTAAATATATTTTTACTTGCATTCAAAATTAATGCGAAAATCTTAATGAAACATGATGAACTGATCAAACTTGCCATTGAAGCAAAAAAACTCGCTTACGCTCCATATTCAAAATTCAAAGTTGGAGCTGCAATCCTCACCAACGATGGGGAAGTTTTCACAGGATGCAACATTGAAAACAGCTCCTACTCCCTGACAATTTGCGCTGAAAGAGTTGCAATTTTTAAAGCTTATTCTATGGGGAAAAAGAAATTTAAATCAATCGCTGTTGTCTCAGATTCAAAAAATTACATTTCTCCATGTGGCGCTTGTAGGCAAGTTTTAATGGATTTAGCTGGCGGTGAACTTGAAGTCATACTGGCAAATTCAAAAGGCGAGGCAAAAGTTTTAAAGCTTAGTGAGCTTCTCCCATTTCCATTTGGTTCAAAAGACTTAAAAAGAAAGAAAAAGAAATAACCATGGATATAACGGAATTTGAAAAAATCCCGCAGGGAACACGCGGGACCGGCTGGATTGAGGTTATTGCCGGAAGCATGTTCAGCGGAAAAACAGAAGAATTGATAAGAAGAATAAGAAGAGCTCAAATAGCAAAGCTAAAAGTTGCCGTCTTCAAGCCAAGAATTGACACAAGATATAGCACCGACAGAATCGTCTCACATAGTGATATCTCCATTCCTTCAATCGTTGTTGACAATGCACAACAAATCCTTGAGCTTGCAAAAGATGCACAAGTTGTAGGAATTGACGAAGCACAATTTTTTGATATGGACCTTGTTGATGTATGCGAAAAACTTGCTAACGATGGCAAAAGAGTAATTGTCGCAGGACTTGATCAAGATTACCGTGGAAAACCATTTGAACCAATGCCACAACTTCTGGCAATAGCTGAATATATAACAAAAACACACGCGAT
The DNA here is from genome assembly GCA_001485605.1 of Candidatus Kryptobacter tengchongensis. Lineage (GTDB taxonomy): Bacteria > Bacteroidota > Ignavibacteria > Kryptoniales > Kryptoniaceae > Kryptonium > Kryptonium tengchongense. The sequence continues at coordinate 4,238 of FAON01000008.1, read as the reverse complement.
CTGTGTCGTATGTGGAAATCCAGCAAGCAAAACCCAACGAAAAATAAAAGCAGGTGAAAGAATTGTCGTTGGAGCTTCGGACATCTACGAAGCAAGATGTAGAAGGTGTTTTGAACCTCCAGAAGAGTAAAATAAAAAATGGAGAAATTAACTGATGAAATTAACCTCCTTCCTGAACGGACTACTGGGGATGGCAGTTATAGTTGGAATTGCTTTCCTCGTTTCAAACAACAAAAAAAGGGTCAATTGGCGACTTGTAATTTCAGGGCTTCTAATTCAAATCATCTTTGCAATTTTTATTTTGAAAGGACGTGAGCTTGCAAATCTATGGTCACCACTTGGCTGGCCTAAAACTTTATTTGAATGGATAAGTAAGGCATTTGTCATTATACTTGGATTTACAATTGAAGGAGCAAAATTCGTCTTCGGTGATCTTGCAATTAGCCCCGGACAAAATAATTCACTCGGTTTCTTCTTTGCATTTCAAGTTTTGCCGACAATTATATTTTTCTCATCTTTGATGTCTGTCCTTTACTTTCTTGGGATCATGCAAAGAGTTGTCCAAGCAATGGCCTGGATTATGCTTCGCCTCATGGGAACAAGCGGAGCAGAAAGCCTATCCTGCACAGCAAATATATTCGTCGGTCAAACCGAAGCACCACTTATGGTAAGACCATTTATTGCAATGATGACAATGTCAGAACTTCTCGCTGTTATGGTTGGTGGAATGGCAACTATAGCTGGTGGGGTTATGGCTGCTTATGTTCAGATGCTCGGATATTCATTTGCACAATCACATGGACTTGATATAATGACCGCACAAATAAAATTCGCTGAACAGCTCCTTGGCGCAAGTGTAATGGCTGCACCCGCTGCACTTGTAATGGCTAAAATCATGTGGCCAGAGACCGAAGAACCAGTAACAAAAGGAACAGTTAAAGTCAAAGTTGAAAAAACAGCTAAAAACCTCATAGAAGCAGCAGCTGAGGGCGCCTCAAACGGCTTACACCTTGCTTTAAATGTCGGCGCAATGTTAATAGCTTTTATCGCTCTAATAGCAATGACAAACTGGGGACTCGAAAAAATTGGAACTATAGGAGGACTTAACGAATTCCTCATAAAAAAATTTGGATCACCTCTAAAACTTGAACTTATCTTCGGACTTGTGCTTCAATATTTAGGAGTTGCAATTGGAATCCCCTGGAGTGATGCCCTGAACTTTGGAAGTCTGCTTGGAACCAAAATAGTTATAAATGAATTCGTTGCCTACCTGAAATTTTCCGAATTAATCGCACAAAATAAAATTGTCCTTGAAAAAACTATAACGATGACAACCTTTGCCCTTTGCGGATTTGCTAACTTTTCATCAATCGCAATTCAAATCGGCGGGATAAGCCCAATGGCCCCAAATAGAAGACCTGATTTAGCACGGCTTGGATTAAGAGCTGTTCTTGGCGGAACATTGGCAAACCTTATGACAGCAACAATCGCTGGTGTCCTTGTAGGTTAAACAAAAACATTTATTAAAAACTCAATTGGAGCTGCTATCGCCTGAACTATACTGAAGAAAATATGTGAAAATATAGGAACGCGCATCAAAAATATCACAATAAAAATCCCAAAGAAACCAATCTGTCTGTAACTTTCACCTATTCGCTCTGGCAAAATTGATGCAAGAATATGAGACCCATCAAGCGGGGGCACTGGTATGAGATTAAAAACCCCCAAAATTATGTTAAGATAAATCCCACCATAAAACATCTTAACAAGAAATTCATAAGCAAACTTAACAAGCTCTGAATTAAACGAATTGAAGAGAGATTCAAGATTTAAAAGCACTATCACAGCGAAAGCACAGCAAAAAGCAAGAAAAAAATTTGAAAGTGGTCCAACACCAGAAACAAGAATAGAATCCCTTTTATAATTCCTAAAATTAATGGGATTTACGGGCACTGGCTTTGCCCACGCTATGAAAACACGCCCAGCCACAAGAAGAGAAAATAAAGGGACAAGTATTGAACCAAAAAGATCAATATGCGGAATTGGATTCAATGTTAACCTTCCAGCATATTTTGCAGTTGGATCACCACACTTAAGGGCAACATAACCATGCATAACCTCGTGAACAACAACACTGAAAAGAAGGATTGGAATTATATAAAGCGTTTCCATGCCAAATTTAAATCATATTTTTTATGTATTTGCTCTGTCCAACATTATTGATGAACGCTTTAAAGTTGTTGAAGCTCAAAACTTTAACAGAATATGATTTATTCATAAAACTTTATGTAATCAGACAACACACTAACGACCTCCTTACAAGATAGAAATTGAATAATGTCAGCAACATAGTCTCTTATATCATAATCTTCTCCAGAAGATTTAAATATTACCTCTGCAGGAATGGGTCTTATATCTAATAAATTCTTATCGTATTGTTTTATCTTCTCAATTATCCTCTCCGTAACCTCCTCCAAGGTTTTATTATTCCTATTTGATTGAAATTTTTTGACTTCCGATAACATTTCATTATTTTTCAAGATTGAGATTACATAATTGTTTAATTTTTTATTTTTCTTAAAATTTTGATCCAATACCGCTCTTTCACTCATTGTAATTATTTGCCCCAGCCATAAATCATCATACAACATCTCTTCCAACTGTTTTTTGAAATGCTCAATATTATATTTTTGCTTCCCTACAAAAAGGCTTTTAATAACTTCATTTCCATAAACAGCAATTATATTTACTTTTACGCCATCAATTACGAATTCAATAATAAATGCTTTCTCAGGTAGCTTTTCTTCATCAATTTTATGTTGAATATTTTTATCTTTTAGAGTTTTGATTATGTCATTTTTGCCTCTTATCAGACCATTATAACAAATACCCCATTCTTCATCTTTTTGTGTTGTTGCCGGTTCGCCTTGAATATCAAACAGGATTCCCCCTATGAGAAAGACATTTCTTATACCCGAATTCTTAATACAATTTCTAAAATGTTGATTCTCAATAATCAACTTTGTGAATTTGTTAAATTTTTCCATCAATTCAACCCTTCCTGCAGTACACCCAGAATAAACCTTCATCTTCAATTCACAAAAAACAAGATTATCTGTGCTTTTATTTACTATGTCAAATTTCAGTTTTGTTAATTCAGACTCTTCTAATTTGATGGTTTGCCCCAACCACTGAGGAAGTTTTATTAAATCAAATTCAAACTCCATTTTTTCTGATGTTCCTAATTTCTCCAAGAGTTTGGCAACAAGACTTCCTCTTCCTGCCTGACTATGTTGGTAATACGATGTTATCGTCAATAAAGATTCATAAAAACTATACAAGTTTTCACTTACAAGAGATGCTTGAGATAATCCATGAAAAACCTCATCAAAAATATTAAAAATTGATTCCATATTAAGAGTTCTTTTGAACATTTCTTGGACTCTCTTCAAATACATTCTTTTTAAACCTTTTTCTATTTCGTTTCGTGGCTCTGAACAAATAAGTAATTTTCTAATTCGCATAATTTATTCCCTCTGGCTTCTTACAAATTATTACACTTTCCCCTCTTATTGCTCTATTGCGCGCTCCTAACAGAGGATTGAATATCAATTTTTCAAACTTAAATCCGACTTCCTCACAAAATTTTTTAGTTGTCAAAGTCGTGGGGATTTTCTTTCCATTAACTGTGCTATCTCCAACTATAATTGCTAATTTTCCACCAGGTTTTAATGCCCAAAATATGTTTTGTATGGACTCTTTTAAATCCTCATAATATATAGCAACCTTCGGAGGTAATCCGTTATAGTTAGTTCTTACAGGTCGGTTATTTTTCATCCCTAAATATTTAGATTCAATCTTTTTCATATCTAAACCAAGATAATCATAAGCAACTTTGTCTTTTCCAACATAATCTATAGAAAAATAATAAGGCGGGCTTGTAATACAAGCATCAAACTTTTCTTGTAAATCACCCATATTTTTTAGTTCAAGTACATCACCCTCAATAATTCGGGCTGGCTCAAATTTAAGCCCATATTTTTCTTTAATTTCCATTATTTTTTTATGGCAATCTCTTATGTATTTAAACTTTTCAATAAATAAACTTACTTTACCTTTCCTGTTATATCTTGAAGTTCTTGCAAATGCATCAACTGTGTCAAAATATATTACCAACATTAATTTGTATATTGTAGGATTACTATGTTGCCATTTCCTATTCTCAATTGTTTCCAAAA